>JAUXXN010000084.1 GCA_030684755.1 Hydrogenophaga sp. | reverse complement strand
TGGGCACGCGCCGCCACACCTTTCGCAACTTGGTGGGCCACGTTAAAGGCGTGAGCGACATGAGTTCGCTGGCCTCGTGGACCAACGAGCAGTTTGACCCGACGCTGAGCTGGGACGATGTGGCCTGGGTGAAAAAGCAGTGGGGCGGGAAGCTGATTTTGAAAGGCATTATGTGCGTGGAAGATGCCCAACTGGCCGTGGCTAGCGGGGCCGACGCCATCGTGGTCAGCAACCACGGCGGGCGCCAGTTGGATGGCGCACCCAGCAGCATTGAGGCCTTGCCGACCATTGTGGCCGCCGTGGGCGATCAGATCGAGGTGTGGATGGACGGCGGCATCCGCAGCGGGCAAGACGTGCTCAAAGCCTGGGCGCTGGGAGCTCGCGGCACCATGATAGGTCGCGCCATGGTCTACGGCCTGGGCGCCATGGGCGAAGCGGGTGTGACCAAGGCGTTGGAAATCCTCCACAAAGAACTGGACGTGACCATGGCGTTTTGCGGCCATACCAACATTCAGAATGTGGACAAAGGCATACTCCTACCCGGTACCTTCCCCACTTGATTGCCCCATGACCGACACCGCGACCTCCACCGAGTCCGAAAACACCCCCGCATCCACCCCAGCCTCGCGCTGCGTCAGCCCTTGGTGGCGCGTGCTGGCTGTCTTTTTGTTGGTGCTGCTGCTGCTGGGCTGGGCCGCCAACGCCAGCATGACGACGCAGCTGAAAGCCCAGATTCAGCATGTGCAGGCCCGGCTGGTCGAGGTGCCGCAGATTCGGCAAGTGGCGGTGCTGCTGGACAAAGACCAGCAAGCCGCCATGCTGGTGACCTACAACCCCAACGAGCGCGCCCTGCTGGTGCAGCGGCTCAACGAGGTGAAAGAAGGCCGCGAGGACAGCATGCAGGTGTGGGCCATCAACGGTGATGCACCGCCGCGCTCCATTGGTGTGATCACCAGCAAATACAAAACCATGCAAATGCCGGTGAGCGAAACCGCGCTGCAAGGCGTGACCGAAATCGCCGTCAGCGCAGAAAACAAAGGCGGCGTAGCCACCGGCACCGGACCAAGCTTGCCGTGGTTGTTCAAGGGCTGGCTGGTGGTCAAGTCGATTTGACCTACGTTCGCTTGGGTGTGGTCCTCAGCGCAACTCGTATTCAAACGTGCTCACCACCCGCAGCCGCTTGGTGCGTGAACTGCCGTCGTCATAGTCGTTGCCGTCGTCGCCCGCGATACGGATGACGCCCTGGTTGGCGTTCTTCAAGGGGCCGAGTTCGGCCCCGGCTTCGGCGGCGAACTTATCGGCCTGTTCGCGGGCGTTGCGGGTGGCTTCGGCCAGCAAAGGGGCTTTGATGTCGTTGAAGCCGCGCAGCTGAAAGCGCGGGCCGCTGCGGCCTTCGTTTTCACCACCCAGCTGCACCCCAGCCTGAATCAGCGGGTCCACCGCGCGGGCGGCGGCGTCCACCTCGGCCACGCGGGGTGACTTGACCAGCACCTGTCCCGTGCCGTTGAAGCGAAACGGCGTGTTGCCCTGCGCGTATTCGCGGGCAAACAGGTCTTGCACTTGCAGCGGGCGGGCGTCCAGCTCTTCGGCGGTAAAGCCGCGCGTTTTCAGAAATGCCAGCACCTTGTCGCGGTCGCCAGCAAGGGCTTGCTGCACGTCACCAAACTCGGCCCCTGCGCGGCGAAACGACAGCGTCCACACGGCAAAGTCGCTCTCCACATCTTTTTCAGCCAAGCCCTTCACGGTGACAGAGCGGTCGGCCATGCGAAAACGCTCCAACCCCTGGCTGACATGAAAACCGGCCACAGCAATGCCAGCGCCCACCAACAAGGCAGCGATCAGGCGAGACAGGGTGTTGTTCATAAGTTGTTGCTCTCGAAAACGGCGGGGCCAAACGCCCGCCACGCAACCATCTTAGTCCTGCCCCAAGCCTGCGGGCGGCGCTATGCTTGCAACGTGAACACAGCCACACCGCAGCGGCAGCGCCGCATTGCCCACTTGGACATGGACGCATTCTTTGCCTCCGTGGAGCTGCTGCGTTACCCGCAGCTCAAGGGCTTGCCGGTGGTGATTGGCGGCGGGCGGCGTAAAGAAGACGATGTGTTGGCCCGTCTGCGCGAGGCCTACCCCGAGCGCGACTGGTCGGGCGACACGCTGGACCGCATTCCGGTGGATTTTTTTCCGCGCCTGGCGGGTTACACCGGGCGCGGCGTGGCCACCACCGCCACTTATGCAGCACGGCAGTTTGGTGTGGGCTCGGCCATGGGACTGATGAAAGCCGCCAAGCTGTGCCCGCAGGCCATTTTGTTGCCGGTGGACTTTGACGAGGTGCGCCGCATCTCGCGCCTGTTCAAAAGCACCATTGCCGAGATTGCGCCGCTGGTGGAAGACCGGGGTGTGGACGAGGTTTACATCGACTTCACCGACGTGCCCGGCGGCCAGCGCGAGGGCGGGCGCGTGCTGGCGCGGCTGATTCAAAAAAGCATCTTCCAGGCCACGGGCCTGACCTGCTCGATTGGAGTCGCGCCCAACAAACTCATCGCCAAAATGGCGAGTGAATTCAACAAGCCCAACGGCATCAGCATCGTTAACGAAGACGATTTGGAAGAAAAAATCTGGCCCCTACCCTGCCGCAAGATCAACGGCGTAGGCCCCAAGGCCGACGAAAAACTGCAAAGTCACGGCATCCACACCATCGGTGAGCTGGCCGCCCGCGAACGCGCCTGGCTGGTTGAAACCTTTGGCAAAAGCTACGGCGCTTGGCTTTTTGAAGTGAGCTGGGGCCGCGACGAACGCCCGGTGGTGACCGAGAGCGAACCGGTAAGCATGAGCCGCGAAACCACCTTTGAGCGTGACCTGCACGCCGTGCGCGACCGCGCCGAGCTGGGCGCGGTGTTCACCCGGCTGTGCGAACAGGTAGCAGCCGACCTGCAGCGCAAAGGCTACGCGGGAAAAACCATTGGCATCAAGCTGCGCTACGACAATTTTCAGAGCGTCACGCGCGACATCACCATCGACAGCTTCACAGCCGACGCGGCCACCATACGGCGCCACGCTGGGCTGTGCCTCAAGCGGGTGGACCTGAGCCGAC
>JAUXXN010000082.1 GCA_030684755.1 Hydrogenophaga sp. | reverse complement strand
TGCCGCGCTTGTTTGGTGATGTGGGGGTGTTGGACGAAGCGCGTCAGACTTTGCAGCCCTCTGCCGAACTGCACGCTGCACTCAACAACCTGCAGTGGTTGGCTGAGCATGCCCGGGGGCTCGATGTGTCCATTGACCTGGCCGATCTGCGTGGCTATGCCTATTACACCGGCATGCGTTTCGCCTTGTTTTCCGCCTGTCAGCAGGGCCGGACCGGGCAGTCCATTGAGCTGGCCCGGGGAGGTCGCTACGACGAAGTGGGCGCGGTGTTTGGCCGCAAGCGTCCCGCTGTAGGCTTCAGTCTGGATCTGAAAGAGCTGGTGTCAACGGTATCTCCCCGTGCTTTGGAGGCAGCCATTCGCGCGCCTTGGGGTATGGATACCAGTTTGCGCGAGGCTGTGGCCGCCTTGCGCTTGCAGGGCCACACCGTGGTCTGCGTTTTGCCTGGCCACGAACACGAAGTCGATGAATTTCACTGCGATCGCGAACTGTTGCAAGAACCTGCTTGTGCAAACGCATGGACCGTCCGGAACATTCAAATGGAAACCCGCAACTGATGAAAAACAGCAACAGCGCCGCCATACCTGGGCGCAATGTGGTCGTGGTTGGCACCCAGTGGGGTGACGAAGGCAAGGGCAAATTGGTCGACTGGTTGACCGAAACTGCGCAAGGCGTGGTCCGCTTCCAGGGCGGTCACAATGCAGGCCACACCTTGGTGATCAACGGCGTGAAAACCGCTTTGCACCTGATCACCAGCTGGATCATGCGTCCAGGTGTCAAGTGCTAAATAGGCAACGGTGTGGTGTTGTCGGTCGGAAAATTGTTTGAAGAAATTGCAGGCTTGGAAAAAGCGGGCGTTGAAGTGCGTTCGCGCTTGCGTGTCAGTGAAGCTTGTCCGCTGATTTTGCCGTTCCACGCAGCCATTGACATCGCACGCGAAGCCGCCAAAGAAAAAGCCGGTACCGCCAAAATCGGCACCACCGGCCGTGGCATTGGTCCGGCCTATGAAGACAAAATTGCCCGGCGTGCCTTGCGTGTGCAGGATCTGAAGTACCCCGAGCGTTTTGCCACCAAGTTGCGGGAGCTGCTGGACTTGCACAACCACCTGCTGACCACTTACCTCGGTTCTGCGGATATGGCGTGGGATGAAAAAATCGCCACCTACATGCAGAACGGCGCGATCCAGTTTGAGCCGGTGTACGCGGAAGCCATGGCGCAGGCCGAGTTGCTCAAGCCCATGATCGCCGACGTCTCGCGAGAACTCAACGAAGCACACCAGACCGGCGTCAACCTGCTGTTTGAAGGCGCCCAGGGCACCCTGCTCGACATCGACCACGGCACCTACCCGTTCGTCACATCCAGCAACTGCGTAGCGGGTAATGCGGCGGCGGGTGCCGGCGTGGGCCCAGGCCTGTTGCACTACGTGTTGGGTATCACCAAGGCGTATTGCACCCGTGTGGGTGGAGGCCCGTTCCCGACCGAGTTGGATTGGGACAAAGAAGGTACGCCGGGTTGGCACATGTCCACCGTGGGCGCAGAACGCGGCACCACCACCGGTCGCGCGCGCCGCTGCGGCTGGTTTGATGCCGCTTTGCTCAAACGCTCCGCACAGGTGAACGGCCTGAGCGGTTTGTGTATCACCAAGCTGGATGTGCTGGACGGTCTGGCCGAGTTGAAGCTGTGCACGGGCTACGAGTTGGATGGTGAAACCATTGACATCTTGCCCATGGGCGCAGATGACATTGCCCGCTGCACGCCCATTTACGAAACCTTGCCGGGCTGGTCGGACTCTTCGGTGGGCGTGACGCACTACGAAAATTTGCCGGTCAACGCCCAACGTTACCTCGACCGCATTCAGGAAACTACCGGTGTCCCCATCCATGTGGTGTCCACCAGTCCCGACCGCGATCACACCATCCTCATTCGCCATCCGTACCACGCCTGATACTTGCAGGCGACTGTTTCGTGCAAAATCCACCATCTCTATCCCACCCGGAGCTTGCATGCTGACCGAAGACGGAAAACACCTCTACGTTTCCTACGATGAATACCACAACCTGATCGAGAAGCTCGCGCTCAAGGTGTACCAGTCGGGTTGGGAATTTGACACCATTCTGTGCTTGGCACGTGGTGGCATGCGTCCGGGGGATGTTCTCTCGCGCATTTTTGACAAACCGTTGGCCATCATGTCCACCAGTTCTTACCGCGCCGAAGCCGGCAAGGTGCAGGGCGACCTGGACATTGCCCGCTACATCACCACACCCAAAGGCGAGATCGCGGGCAAAGTGTTGCTGGTGGACGACCTGGCCGATTCCGGTCACACGCTCAAAGCGGTTATTGGCCTGTTGAAGAACAATTACGCGCCTATCACCGAACTGCGCAGCGCGGTCATCTGGACCAAAGAGCTGTCCACCTTCACACCCGACTATTCGGTGGAATACCTGCCCACGAATCCTTGGATTCACCAGCCGTTTGAAGGCTATGACAGCATGCGCCCGGCGCAGTTGCTGGAGAAGTGGAAACTTTGAAGGGGCTGTCGCCGCTGCAGCGTGGGCTGCATGCTTTACAGAAACACCCGCAGGGCGACCTGGTTGCCCATTTTTTGCGTCCGCTGCGCCTCGGCGGAAAACCCATAGCGTGCTGTTCATGACCGAGCTTGCCACCCAGTTGATCCACCACGCTTACCGTCCGCCCGAGGGCTTTGAAGCCGTGGCGCCTGGCGTCCACAAGGCTTCGACGGTCATCTTCCCCAATGTGCATGCCCTGCGCACGCAGGAGTGGAAGGACAAAAGCGGCTACACCTACGGCCTGCACGGGACACCCACCACCTTCATTCTGGAAGAGCGCATTGCCACCCTTGAAGGTGGGAGATTTTGTGCGCTGGTGCCCAGTGGTCTTTCGGCGGTGGCGTTGGTGGACATGGCCTTTCTGCGCCAGGGCGACGAGCTGTTGATTCCCGACAACGCCTATGGCCCCAACAAGGCGTTTGCCCATGTGGAGCTGGCCGCGTGGGGCATCACGCACCGCTATTACGATCCACTGAACCCAGCCGATTTGGTCGACAAGATCGGACCAACCACCCGCCTTGTCTGGCTGGAGGCGCCGGGTTCGATCACGCTGGAGTTCCCCGACCTGCCCGCCTTGGTGGCAGTGGTGCAACAAGCTAACACCGCCCGGGCCGGTGCGCGCGCCATTTTGACGGCGCTCGACAACACCTGGGGTGCGGGTATTGCGTTCAACGCGTTCCAGTTGGGGGCCGATATCTCGATGCAGGCGCTCACCAAATACCCCAGCGGCGGGGCTGATGTACTGATGGGTTCCGTGGTGACCCGCGACGAAGCCCTGCACCAACAGGTGTTGATGACGCACATGCGGTTGGGGCTGGGCGTGAGCGCCAACGACACCGAACTGGTGCTGCGTGGTTTGAACACCATGGCGCTTCGTTACGCCGCACAAGATGTTGCCACCCGTGAGTTGGCCCGCTGGATGCAAGGGCAACCCGGTGTGGTTCAGGTGCTGCATCCGGCCTTGCCGGGTTCGCCTGGGCATGCGGTTTGGCAGCGTGATGCACAAGCGGCGGCTTGCCTCTTCAGCGTGGTATTTGACCCCGGCATTGCCCAGCGCCAGATCGATGCGTTTTGCGACCGCCTACAGTTGTTCCAGCTGGGTTGGAGTTGGGCCGGTCCCATCAGCCTGTGCGCGCCTTACGATGTGCCGTCCATTCGCACCACGCCGTGGCCGTATGCCGGAGGTCTGGTACGCTTTGCGGTCGGTCTGGAAGCTGTGAACGACTTGCGAGCCGATCTGGCCCAAGCATTGCCTGCCCTGTTGGCCTGACCCATTTTCTGAACCTTATTCATCTAACCCCCGACAAGAAAGACTGCTTTGGCCACTCCCAATTACGGATACGAAAAACGCCAGCGCGAACTCGCAAAAAAGAAAAAGAAAGAGGAGAAACTCAAAGCCAAGGCTTCGGGCAAGCGCTACGACGATCCCGATGCGCCTGAAGGTCAGGCTTCAGATGAAGAGGCTGCAACCGGGGCAACACCCAACAGCGGTAGCG
The DNA here is from genome assembly GCA_030684755.1 of Hydrogenophaga sp. Taxonomy (GTDB): domain Bacteria; phylum Pseudomonadota; class Gammaproteobacteria; order Burkholderiales; family Burkholderiaceae_C; genus Hydrogenophaga. The sequence goes on along the minus strand of JAUXXN010000082.1, from coordinate 8,805 downwards.
GGTCGGCCAATCCTGCTTGAGCCTTCCCTGCTTGCCGCAGGCGTTTCAACTTGGACTTACAACGTAGCTGCTGACAGCTCACCAGTTGTGAGTTGGCGCGCAGTTTCGATCAGCGATTCTGATGAGCGGTTGGGCAGTGGACAGGGCAGAGCCTGCTCAAACAGAGAAAAATTGCGTGCAATCGACTGCGCGTACATGGGGTCGTAGTGCTGGGTCAGAAGCTCCAGCACCACCTCGGCTGTCTGCCCATGTCGTACCCTGGCTATCCATCCGTCCACCACGGCTTTGCCCCGCAACTCGATCAAAGCTTCCAGGCGGCGACAAAAGTGCTCGCTGTCCGTTATAAAAAAATCGTAATCTTCCAGCAGCAGCGCCACACGCTCGGTGTCTGACAACTGCAGGTCGATGCACGGACTCTGGCGCATGGCGTCGATCAGGGCGTCGGGCACACGCACGTTGCCCACCTTCTTGCTTTCGCTTTCCACATACACCGGGCGCGCCGGATCGAAACCGCGCAGGGCGTCCCAGATGAGGCTGTCAAAGCGTTTCTGGCTGGGCTGCTCTACGCCGGGAATGTGACCCAGCACCGAGCTGCGGTGGTTGGCCAAGGCTTCCAGGTCAAGCACCTGGGCTCCTTGGGCGGCCAGCGCGTGCAGCAGACGCGTTTTACCGCTGCCCGTGGGGCCACACACCACGCGGTAGTGCAAGCGCTGCGCCAGACGAGGCATATCGGCGACCAGCGCGGCACGCCAGGCCTTGTAGCCGCCTTCAACCAGCGTCACCTGAAAGCCAATGGCGCCCAAAATCGTGGCCAGCGCACCGCTGCGGTTGCCGCCCCGCCAGCAATACACCAGCGGCTTCCAGCCTTTGGGTTTGTCAAGCACATCGCGCTCAATGTGGGCGGCAATGTTGCGCGCCGACAGCGCTGCGCCCCGTTTTTTGGCCTCAAACGCGTTGACCTGCTTGTACATCGTCCCGATGGTGATGCGTTCGGCGTTGTTGAGCGTAGGCCAGTTGATGGCATCAGGCACGTGGTCGAGGGCATGTTCGTCCTCGGTGCGGGCGTCGATGATGGTGTCGAATTCAGCGAGACGCAGCAGGGCGTCGCAGGCGGGCAGTGTTTGGACGGGCATGCGGGATTATCATGGCAGACCATCGCCCCGGTGCGCTGTGCGTGCGGTTGTAAATCGGGGGTTGTGAAGGGGTTCAGCGGGGCAGCAGTTTGCGCAACTCGGGCCACACGTTGTCTCGCATGATGGGTTGGGCCACCTCGTTGGGGTGGATGCGATCGGCCTGGAACAGCTGGGTGGGGTCTTTCAGATCGCCCACACCTTTCAGGAAAAACGGCACCAACGCTGTTTTTTCAGCTTGTGCAACGCCTGAAAACACGTTTCGAAACTCTTGGCCGTATTTTGCACCGTAGTTGGGTGGCATCTCCATGCCCAGCAGCAGCACCCTCGCACCGGCCTCGCTCGAGATGCGGGCCATGTGAGCCAAGTTGTCTCGTGTCATGTTCAGCGGCAGGCCGCGCAGAGCGTCGTTGCCGCCCAATTCCAACACCACCACCGCAGGTTGGTGCTGTTTCAGAAGAGCGGGCAGGCGAGAGCGACCTCCTGAAGTGGTGTCACCGCTGATGCTGGCGTTAACGATACGCACCTTCACTTTTTGCTGAGCCAGTTGCTGCTCCAGCAGGGCCACCCATCCAGTTCCACGTTTGAGGCCGTATTCGGCGCTGAGCGAATCTCCCACAATCAGAACAGTTGGGAGCGAGGCCGTTTGGGCACCCGCAGCGTGTACCGTTGCTTGGACCAAGACTGGGCTACAAACCCCCAATGTGCCAGCCAGCCAGGCCAGCGCGTTAAAGTGTCGTCGATTCAACTTGAAAAGTCCTTCCATGCCCGATGTGATGATTGCAGTACAACATGTGTTCAAGTCGGTAACCGACTCAACAGGGTCTTTGACCATTTTGCGCGATATCGATTTCACCCTGAACAAGGGGGAAACCGCCGCCATCGTGGGTGCCTCGGGTTCCGGCAAGAGCACCTTGCTGTCCATCATTGCGGGATTGGACACGCCCAGCAGCGGGACAGTTCACATCGATGGTGTCGATTTGTTCGCGATGAACGAAGACCAGCGCGCGGCCCTGAGGGCGCAGAAGGTGGGTTTCGTGTTCCAGAGTTTCCAGCTGCTGGGCAACCTGACGGCTTTGGAAAACGTGATGCTGCCTCTGGAGCTGGCGGGGCGGCGCGATGCGCGTGCCACGGCAGCGGCTATGCTGCAACGGGTGGGCCTGGGCGAGCGGCTGGGCAGCTACCCCAAGGTGCTTTCGGGTGGCGAACAGCAGCGTGTTGCGCTGGCGCGGGCATTTGTGGTCAAGCCCGCGGTCTTGTTGGCCGACGAACCGACAGGGAGTCTGGACTTTGCCACCGGCGGCAAGATCATGGAATTGATGTTTGAGCTCAACCGCGAACTGGGCACCACGCTGGTGTTGGTGACCCATGACCGCGCCATTGCCCAGCGTTGCGAGCACCGCATCACCATTGAAGCCGGGCAGGTGGTGGCCGAAGCAGCCGTGGCCTGACGGGTTGAGCCCGGCGCAGCGGTGTGGCGGCGATAATCTCATGCTATGTCTTCACCCAAAGTGCTCTTCGGCTTTCACGCCGTAGGCGTGCGTCTCAAAACCGCGCCGAAATCCGTTATTGAAATTTATTACGAGTCGACGCGGCGCGATATGCGCATGCGCCAGTTTCTCGACCGGGCCCGAGAGGCTGGCGTAAGGCTGATCGAAGCTGACGGGATGCGCCTGGCCAAGCTGGCGGGCAGCCATGGCCACCAAGGTGTTGCTGCGCGTGTGGAGACGTTGGCCCAGGTGCACTCGCTGGATGAATTGCTGGAGAAGCTGGAAGCCGAAGGCACGGTGCCCTTGCTGCTGGTGCTGGACGGGATCACCGACCCGCACAACCTGGGTGCCTGTTTGCGTGTGGCCGATGGCGCGGGCGCGCACGCCGTGATTGCACCCAAAGACCATGCCGCTGGCATCAACGCCACGGTGGCCAAGGTGGCCAGTGGCGCCGCAGAAACCATGCCGTATTTCATGGTGACCAACCTGGCGCGCACCTTGGGTGAACTCAAGGAACGCAACATTTGGATCATTGGCACCAGCGACGACGCACCCAAGACGCTATACCAAGTGGATTTGAAAGGCCCCACCGCTCTGGTGTTGGGCGCTGAGGGCGAGGGCATGCGCCAACTCACACGAAAGACCTGTGATGAACTGGTCAGCATACCCATGCATGGCGCTGTAGAAAGCCTGAATGTGTCTGTGGCCAGCGGCGTGTGTCTGTACGAAGCGCTGCGCCAGCGCACCTGATTAGCAAATGCCTCACCCTATGCCTACTATTCAAACGGTCCGTCCCGCTTTGTGGGCATTTTTGCTGGCATCGACGTTTTTGGCAGCTTGCACCCAAGAACAGCAGAACAAGCTGGGCCGCGAAATCCAGAACTGGACCGGCGCAAACGGCGTGCTGGAGGTCTATGCCGGTGACAAACTGGTGCGCCGTTTTCTCAAAATCGACAAGATCAGCACCGCCATGGGCACCGACGACGGCAAGCCCCGAGCGTACCGCTTTGGCTACGGTGTGCTTGACGAAAATTTGAACATGATCGCCGATCCAGGGGAGAAGAAGGTGTACTTCGAAATCAGCGATTACACCAATGCGGTGTTCTTTGAGAACCCGCGCTGAGCCTCAAACGAAACCCGGTGCACCCAACTCAGCACCAGCGCTGAGCAGCTACAACGGCCAGTCGCGAAAGGGCCGGTCCAGGCCAACCATCCACATCCTGCGACAAACCCACGTTCCAGCCCAAGAGCCCCACAAACAGTCCGCTGGTTCAAGCAAAGGCACCGCGAACAGGCTGGCGTGTGCCGGTTTTAGATGATGGACGGTCAAACCGACATGCCACCCGAGACCTCAATCACCGAGCCGTTGATGTAGCTGGCCTCGTCGCTGGCTAGAAAAGCGTAGACATTGGCAATTTCTTCGGGTTGGCCTAGGCGACGCAGGGGCACGCGGTTGGCCATCTCGGCAACTACTTTCTCGGGCATGGTGCTCAGAATGGGCGTGGCGATAAAACCCGGTGCCACCGCGTTCACGCGCACGCCTTTGGGGCCCAGTTCGCGACTCCAGGTTTTGGTGAAACCGATCACGCCGAACTTGGTGGCCGCGTAATTGGTCTGGCCAAAGTTGCCATAAATACCGACCACGCTGGAGGCGTTCAGGATGACGCCGCCGCCTTGCGCGACCATGCTGTCGGCGACGGCTTGGGCACAATGGAACACGCCGCGCAGGTTAACGTCGATCACCCGGTCAAACTGCTCCAGCGTCATTTTTTGCAGGCGCGCATCTTGTGTGATGCCCGCGTTGTTCACCAACACATCAATGCGGGTAAAGCGCTCCAGCACCTGCGCTACCACTGCGTCCACCATGGAGCGTTGGGTCACGTCCATCACAAAGCCTACCGCTTGGGCACCGAGCGCCTCGCACTGCTTCACAGCATCGTCTACGGCGGCTTGTTTCACGTCACAGACGATGACCACCGCTCCTTCGCGGGCAAATTTGAGGGCGGTTGCCAGGCCAATACCTTGGGCGGCGCCGGTGATAAGGCTGATTTTTCCGTCGAGTCTTTTCATAAGGTTTCCAATGGATACATTTTCAGGACTTGTGTAAAACCACCAAGCCATGGTTGCTTCGTCTTGCCGGGCGGTTGAACCGTTTGCGGCTCAGCGCACAGCCCTGACGGCTGTGCTTATCCCTGATTCTGCCCAATATCCAGACGCTGCTTGAAAGTTCATGGGTGGGCATGGCTGTGAATCGACCGCAGCCCAGCGGGCACTGCCTGTTTTATAAGCAGGTTGTAATTTGTCTTTCAAGATCAATGACTTACATGCTTCGTACAGGACTTGCGGCAGGTTATGCACAGCTTTCTCCAGAGAATTCAGGGACAACTCATGAGCGGTGAATAAACAGAGCGGATAGACACGGGGTCTTGACCGCTGCTACCGGGTGTATGCGATGGCACCCTATACGCTCTTACGGAAGCCACCGCTTCAAGCATCCTGAACGCATTCACTTCTTTAAAGGGTGCCTGTTAAACAAGCAATTTGTTGGATTTTTATATAAATCAACAACTTGCGATCACCGTACAGGACTTGCCCAGAGTTATGCACAAGCTTGTCCAGTGATCTCAGGGACAAACAACAGGCTTGTGAGCAAAACTCTGAGGTGATTTTTCAGAGGATGCCTTTTAAATGGGCAGTTTGTAGAAGATCTATATAAATCAACAACTTGCGTTTGTCGTACAGGACTTGCCCAACGTTGTACACAGATTTGTCCAGTGATCTCAGGGACAAATAGGTTGGTTGTGCTCAACTGTGTTTCTGCATGCTGAGGTTTCGAGCAAGGTGCACCCATTTTGTGGATAACTCGGGTTTTAGCAGTTTTTCAGGCTTTATTTTAAAATCTGCCTGTTGATTGGGCAGTTTGTTAAAGACCCTGTCAAATCAACCACTTGCGTGTGCCGTACAGGGAATACCCTGACTTATGCACACCGTTGTCCAAGGTTTAAAGGGACAAGTTGTCGGCAACCGGGTGGTGCAGGTGGGCCGCAAATTCCCACTGTCAGGCCGGGTAAGCCTGGCCCCAGTAATGAAAGGTCCAGGGTTTGGGGCCGGGCAGGTAACCGGTGTGCATTTGTGGGCAGTGCAAGCCTGCAGCGTCCAGCAGCGCCGGTATGTCGCGGTTCAGGTGGCATCCGCCCGCCAGTGGGCCCCACAGGCCTTGCAGCCGGTCTTGCCAGCGGGCCACAGCGGCGTCGGGCGCGCGGCCGTGTTCGCAAAACAGCAGAGAACCGCCGGGCGCAAGCACGCGGCGCATTTCCCTCAGAGCCGCCAACGGGTCGGGAATGGTGCACAGTGAGTAGGTGACGACCACCGTGTCAAAGCTGGCATCGGACCTGGGAATGCGCTCGGCTGACAGAGCAAGCAGTTGCACGTCCAGCCCGCTGGCTTCAATGCGGCGGCGGGCGCGGGGCTGAAATTCCAGCGCTGGGTCCAGCCCGGTGATGTGGGTCACGCGGGCTGGGTCGTAGTAGGGCATGTTCAGCCCGGTACCAAGGCCCACTTCCATCACTCGGCCCCGGGCCAGGGGCACAACCTTCTGGCGCATACGCCCCACCATGGGCAGGCCGCAGGCCAGATCAAGTGCCCATGGAAAAACCTTGTTGTGGTAGCAGCGCCAGCACATCAAGCCGCCCACGCCGTGGCGCGGTTCACGCCTCGCCGCCGAAGCGGATGATGAGGTTGGCGATGTATTTTTCCACCAGTTTTTCAAACTCGCCCTGAACCACCGGCACCACGACCATTTTCATCAGACCTGGCAGCGGTACGGTGATTTCACCCTGTATGGACAGCGTCAAGATGGTGGATTTCTTGTCGCTCACCATCTTCCACTGTCCTCCGACCAGTGCGTTGCCGATACCGGGTACCGGCGTCCATTTCACGGTGCCCTTGGCTTTGTCGCTCACGTATTGGCTGGCGTACACGGTCTGGATGTTCACCTGGGCCGTGCCCACTTTTTCCATCTCCCATTGGTAGACGCCGTCGCCCAGATCGGTGAGTTTTTCAACCTTGGGGAAAAAGCTGACCGAGGTGGGCACGTCCGACAGCACGCTAAAGACTTCAGCCGTTGGGGTTCTGACTTGGAATTCATAGCCCAAATCGATTTTCACGGTGATGCTCATAACAATGTCCTTTTCTGGTGACGTGCGGTGGAGGGATGTGTCGGTTTATTGTAGGGATTCTTTGAACTTTTGACCTAAGGGGCTTACCCCAAAGGGGAGTCCAACAAGGGGCAAGGCACAATCGCAGCTCACGCGCCTGCGGCTGAGTCGGTCGTGTGCCAACTTCCCTAGAAAGACGATTTTCAGATGAGTATCCAGTGGTTTCCCGGGCACATGCACCTCACGCGCAAGGCCATCACCGAGCGCGTGAAAGAAATCGATGTCGTGATTGAAATGCTCGACGCCCGCCTGCCCGGCTCCAGCGCCAACCCGCTGCTGGCCGAACTCACCAGCGGCAAGCCCACGCTGAAAGTGGTCAACAAGCAGGACATGGCCGATCCCGAGCGCACCGCGCTGTGGCAGGCGCACTACAACGCCCAGCCCCACACGCGCGCCATACCACTGGACGCCAGCGACACCGCACCCGCCCGCGCCATCATCGCAGCCTGCCGCGAACTCGCGCCCAACCGGGGCGGCATGGTCAAGCCCATGCGCGTGCTCATTTGCGGCATTCCCAACGTGGGCAAGTCCACCCTCATCAACACCCTGATGGGCAAGCGGTCGGCCAAAACCGGTGACGAGGCCGGCATCACCCGCAACGAGCAGCGCCTGGCTCTGGCCGACGACTTTTATCTGTACGACACGCCCGGCATGCTGTGGCCGCGCATTGTGGTGCCTGAAAGTGGCTTTAATCTGGCCGCCAGTGGCGCGGTGGGGCGCAACGCCTACGATGACCAAGAGGTGGCGCTGGAGCTGTTGGCCAAACTCAAGGTGGCTTACCCATCGCTGTTGGAAGGGCGTTACAAGCTGGGATTGGCGCTGGAGGCCATTGCCAGCATGCCCGACGAAGATGTGCTGGAGGCAATTGCGCGCAAACGCGGTGCCCTTGCTGTGGGCGGCCATGCCAACTGGCAAAAGGCCGCCGAGCTGCTGATTGCCGACTACCGCAGCAACAGCATCGGGCGCATCACGTTGGAAACGCCTGAGATGTTTGCTCAGTGGCTGGCGGCCGGCAACAAGGCCGACGCTGAACGCCAGAACCGTAAAAAAGAGCGCGGCAACAAACCCAGCAAGCCCCGCAAGCGCTGAGCGCGCCACACGGCTTCATCAGGCCTCGATCTTCACGCCCTTCCAGAACGCCACGCGCCCCCGGATGTTGTCGGCTTCGGGTTTCGGGTCGGGGTAGTACCAGGCCGCGTCGGCATTGAGCTCGCCGTTGACCAGCAGAGAGTAATACTGCGCCTGGCCTTTCCAGGGGCAGCTGCTGCGGTGGTTGCTGAAGGTGACGAAAGCGCGGTTGAGCGCGCTTGTCGGAAAGTAGTGGTTGCCTTCCACCAGCAGCGTGTCGTCGCTTTCGGCAACCACAGCGCCGTTCCAGGTGGCTTTCATCGTTCTAGGCTCACTTGTTTTTGTCTTTGCCGCGTGGCAGCACCGAGGTCATCGGTGGGGTGGGTCGGTCCGAGGTGGCTGGACCTTTGGGGGCCGAGGTGTCTTTTTTCGGCTTTTTCGACATCTTTTCGTTGCGCTGTTCTTTGCCCATGGGGAACTCCGTTTGCAGCCGCGACATGCGGTCTGATGCGTGAATGTTAAGCCACAAACGGCCGGGTTTTTCGCTGCTCGGGGCGTGTGCCCTGGCCTGCGTCAGGGCTGGCCCAGGCCCAGAAACTCGCTCAGGGCTTCGGTGCTGAGAGCACCCGCCCGGGTGATCACCTGACCACTGCGGGTGTGCCGTGCCACGATGAAGGGCACCGAAGCAGCGCCCAGCCGGTCCATCAACTGGGTGTTGGTCTGGATGGCCGCTGCCACGTCGTCGGGGATGCTGCTGGACGCCGACATGCCACCCTGGCCACTCAGAATGGACTGTTCGTGGGCCGACATGGCGGCCACCGGGTCGGCAGCCTGCATCAGCGCCGCGCCTTGCGGCATGCTCTTGGAACCCATGATGGCCACAGGCACCCAGACAAATTT
>JAUXXN010000061.1 GCA_030684755.1 Hydrogenophaga sp. | reverse complement strand
CGCCGCGTGCGCCAGCTGGTCATGGAAGTGGCCGATTCCCCGGTGGACGTGCTCATTCGCGGCGAAACCGGCACCGGCAAAGAGGTGGTGGCCCGCGCCCTGCACGAGCATTCGCGCCGCCGCAAAGCGCCCTATGTGGCGTTGAACTGCGGCGGCCTGCCCGACTCGCTGCTGGACAGCGAACTGTTTGGCCACGAGGCCGGGGCGTTCACCGGGGCACAAAAACGCCGCATCGGGCGCATCGAACATGCTCACGGCGGCACCCTGTTTCTGGACGAGCTGGAAAGCATGCCGCAGGGCGTGCAGGTAAAGCTGTTGCGCGTCTTGCAAGAGCGCAGCCTGGAGCGCCTGGGCTCCAACCAGAGCCAGGCGGTGGATGTGCGCGTGGTCGCCGCCACCAAAGACGACCTGCTGGCCAGGGCGCGGCAGGGCAGCTTTCGCGCCGACCTGGTGTACCGGCTCAACGTCGTCAACATCGAGCTGCCGCCCCTGCGCGAGCGCCGCGACGACATACCCATGCTGCTGGAGCACTTCATGCTGCTGGCCGCCAGCCGCTACGGCCGCCAGCAGCCCAAAATTCCCCAGGCCCAGCTGCGCCAGCTGATGGCGCGCGACTGGCCCGGTAACGTGCGCGAGCTGCGCAACGTGGCCGATGCGCTGGTGCTGGGTGTGGGCCCGCAGTGGGTGTCACCGCACGGCCCAGCGCCCGACGTTTCCCACCCCGAAGAGCAACCCACGCTCACCGAAACCGTGGAGCAGTTCGAACGCAGCCTGATCGCCGAAGCCCTGCAACGCCACGCCGGCAACGTAGGCCAGACCGCCAAGGCGCTGCGCATTCCCAAAACCACCTTGGTGGACAAGATCAAGAAGCATGGGCTGGGCAAGGGGGAACCGGCTGTGGATGGGTATTGAGGCCACGCCTTCTGGGGATCGACTGGTGCCACAAAGCAGACACAATGCCCCATGCTCAACCTGCTGATCACCCACGCCACGCTGCCCGACGGGCGAACCAACATGTCTGTTGCGGTGCAAGACGGCCGCATTGTCGAGGTGGCCGCCGGGCTGTTGGCGCCTGCGCATGACACCGTGGATGCCGCCGGGCAGTTGCTGAGCCCGCCGTTTTGCGATCCGCACTTTCACATGGACGCGGCGCTCAGCTATGGCCTGCCACGTGTGAACCAGAGCGGCACGCTGCTGGAAGGCATTGCGCTGTGGGGTGAACTCAAGCCGCTGTTGACCGAAGAAGCGTTGGTGGAGCGGGCGCTGACTTACTGCGACTGGGCTGTGGCCAAAGGCCAGCTGGCAATTCGCAGCCATGTGGACACCAGCGACGCCAGCCTGTTGCCGGTGCGCGCCATGTTGGAGGTAAAAAAGCGCGTGGCGCCTTACATGGACTTGCAATTGGTGGCTTTTCCGCAAGACGGCGTGTTGCGCGCTCCGGGTGGCCTGGACAACCTGAAACGCGCGCTGGACCTGGGCGTGGACGTGGTCGGCGGCATTCCGCATTTCGAGCGCACCATGGGGGAGGGCGCGGCCAGTGTGAAGCTGTTGTGTGAACTGGCGGCACAGCGCGGCCTGCCGGTGGACATGCATTGCGACGAGTCGGACGATCCGCTGTCGCGCCACATCGAAACGCTGGCCTATGAAACCCAGCGCCTGGGTCTGCAGGGCCGCGTCAACGGCTCGCACCTCACGTCGATGCACAGCATGGACAACTACTACGTGAGCAAGCTGATCCCGCTGATGGCCGAGGCCGGCGTGAGCGCGGTGGCCAACCCGCTGATCAACATCACGCTGCAGGGCCGGCACGACACCTACCCCAAGCGGCGAGGCATGACGCGCGTGCCCGAGCTGATGGCCGCCGGTGTGACGGTGGCGTTTGGCCACGACTGCGTGATGGACCCGTGGTACAGCCTGGGAAGCGGCGACATGCTGGAGGTGGCGCACATGGGCCTGCATGTGGCGCAGATGACCAGCCAGGCCGGCATGCGCCAGTGCTTCGATGCGGTCACCGTCAACGCGGCGAAGGTGATGGGCCTCGGCGGATACGGCCTGGCCGTGGGTTGCGATGCCAGCTTTGTGTTGCTGCAGGCGCGCGACCCGGTGGACGCGATCCGCCTGCGCGCCACGCGGCTGAAGGTGTGGCGCCAAGGGGTGCTGTTGTCAGAGACGGCACCCGCCACGGCGCGCCTGTCGTTGCCCGGGCGCCCGGCGGCTGTGCCGTGAATCTGGGCAGGTGCCCCGGCTACGGAGCCACCGCCCGCAACACCTCTTCCGCCGTGGCCGGTGCGTTCATGGCCTCAGCCTGCCCGCCCGCCTGCGCCACCGCATCGCGCAGCGCTTCAAACACGCTGATGCCCAGCATGAACGGCGGCTCGCCCACGGCTTTGCTGCCGTGTACGTTGTCTTCCCGGTTCGGCTCGGGCCAGAGGTCCACTTTGAAGTGGGCTGGAATGTCGCCGGTGGCGGGAATTTTGTAGGTGCTGGGGGCGTGGGTCTGTAGGTAGCCCTTGTCGGTCCACACCAGCTGCTCGGTGGTGAGCCATCCCATGCCTTGCACAAATCCGCCCTCGATCTGGCCGATATCGATGGCTGGGTTGATGCTGCGGCCCAC
>JAUXXN010000053.1 GCA_030684755.1 Hydrogenophaga sp. | reverse complement strand
GCCGCTCATGGCACGCAGTGCGTGCGCACTGGCTGAGCCGAGCACCAGCGCACCAATCAGCAAACCCAGCGCCGCACCCAGGCCGCTACCGCCGGGCCGGTTGTACCACTGGGCGGCAATCTTCATGCCCACCGGGTAGATGCCCGCCAGAAACACGCCGGTGAGAAAACGCCACACCAGCAGGGTTTCATAGTGCGTCACGGTGGCCCACGCGCCCACGGTGCAGGCCGCGCCCGCCAATGCGCAAAACAAAAACACCCGGCGCGGGGCAAAGCGGTCGGCAATGGCGAGCAGGGCAAACACCAGCGTGCCCACAATAAAGCCGAATTGCAGCGCCGACGTGAGCGGCCCCACGGCGGTGGCGGGCCAGCCCAGTTCGCGCTGCAAGTCGGGCATCACGGCGTTGACCGCGAACCACAGCGAAGTGCCCGCAAACTGCGCGAGTACCAGCACGGGCAGGATGTGGCGGGGAACGGTGGGAGGTGTCATGGTGCGCAGCTTAAACGGGCGCTTGGCCTACCGACTGCCGCGCAGGCGTCAGATGGGTTGGCCTGTCGGGCCGCTTGGTCGCATCCACAACCATTGTGGGTCCAGACGCGGCATCTGCGTCGGTGTTGGCTAACATGGGGCAACTGTTAACAGAGGCGCACCATGACCGAAGACATTCGCTGGCAGCAGCGGTTTCACAACTACACCAAGGCCTTGCAAACCCTGACCGAGGCCGTTGAGCTGGGGCAGCAGCGCCCTTTGAGCAAGTTGGAAAAGCAAGGCACCATCCAAGGCTTTGAATTCACCCATGAACTGGGCTGGAACGTGCTGAAAGACTATCTGGAGAGCAAAGGCTACGCCGGTCTCATCGGCTCACGCGATGCCACGCGCACCGCATTCAAAAACGGCTTGATTGCCGACGGTGAAGCCTGGATGGACATGATCAAAGCCCGCAACCAGACATCGCACACCTACAACCTGGAGGTGGCCGAGCGGATCGCGCAGGACATCTTGCAGCGGTTTTACCCGGCTTTCGTGGCGCTGGAAAACACGTTGCACCCGCTGCAAAATGCCCAGCCATGAACGCCGACACGTCCTTTGGCCTGAGCCCGGCCACGTTGCAAAAAATCCGCCATGTTCTGGCCCAGCACCCGCCTGTGGTGCGCGCCGTGGTGTACGGCTCACGCGCCAAAGGCAATTACAAACCGGGCTCGGACATCGACCTCACCCTTGACGCAGCCCCAGGCACCCCGATTGACCACCGGGAGTTGGGCGACATCGAGGAAGAAATCGACGAGCTGCTGCTGCCCTACATGGTGGATTTGTCGGCGTTTGACCAGATCGACAATCCCGCGCTGCGCGAACACATTGAGCGGGTGGGCCGGGTGTTGTATGAGCGGGGGTCGGTGTGACAGATGGGGCTGATCAGCCTCACACGGTCAGCCGAACCACGCTCTCTTCACCCAGCATGTCGATCACCTTCACCGCCACCGTGGCGCCTGCGGGCGGCGCGGGCAGCGTGTAGCGGCCCGCCACCAGGTCTTGCTTGCGCGCGGGCACGTCGGCCAGCGCCACGTTGAACACCTCGCCGTTGTGGTGGACGTCGATCAGCACGCAGTCCACGACCGCGCGCCAGTCGGGAATGCTGGCGCGGAACACGCCCTCTTGCAGGTCCAGCCGCGCAATGATGCTGGGCGACACCACATCGTCAATCTGCACCACCAGGGTTTCGCCTTCTCGTGTGGCGCGGGCTTGCACGGTCATGGGCTCGTGTTGGATGAAACCACCGGCCTTGCGGTCGGTGCGCAGTTCGGTCAGGTGGATTTTGTTGACCGGGCGGTTGTGGTTGTAGTGCGCCACCCATTCGCGGGCTTTGTGCTCTTGCCCCAGGCTCACCACCAGCAGGTCGCGCTCTTCTTCGGGCCGGTTTTTCAGCTCGGTGCGCAGCGCCTCCAAGTCCAGCGGCGTGAGCGGGTGGTTCAGCGGAATGATTTTGGCCAGCAGGGTGCCGCGTGTGCCGTCAAAAAACGGGTCGGTGCGGGTGCGGGTAATGCCCAGGTGCTGGCAGGCCAGCTCCACCGCTTCGTTGTGCTGGATGTGCAGGTCGTAGTCGTTCACGCGCCAGGTGCTGAACGACAGCTGGCAGGGCGCGGGCGGCGCGTCGTCGCGCGCCACCAGTTCGCCTTGTTGCGTGGCAGCGGCCAGCGCTTGCGCCTGTTCGCGCATGACGCCTTGCAGCCGCTTGGCCGTGGTCTGGATGGCGCCCTTGTTGATGTCGCAGCCGATCCAGCGGCGGCCGAGTTTCTGGGCGACTGCCGCAGTGGTGCCGGAGCCGATGAAGCAGTCGAGGACGAGGTCGCCGGGGTTGGAGCAAGACATGATGACGCGCTCTAACAATGTTTCCGGTTTCTGCGTCGGATAGTCTGAACGTTCATCAGCTTGACTGTTTACCGCAAACAGGTCATCCCAGATGGAGTCGATTGGCTTGCCTTTGAGCTCGTCACGGTAGCGTTTCAAACGCGGAAAGCCTGCGCCGCCTTTTGGCCAGTAAATGAGCCCTGCTTTGTCCAAACGATCCAGCTCCTCTGTTTTGTATTTCCAGTGAACGCCCTTTTCTCTTGGGCTAAACCCGCGCCAGGTCGAACCCGAAGATCCGTTACGAAGGCCTGATGCCGTCAAGTTGTCTGCTGTGTAGAGACGGCCATCGCCGTCGTCTTGGGAGTAGTACTTGTCAAGGTACTCCGGTGCATATTCCAAAAATTGACGATTCCAAGTGCGGTTTTCGACACCTTTCACAAGGTAGAGCAGCGTGTCGTGAACGTGCCCAAAAGTCTTGGAATCGTTCCGCGAGGCAGTTCGCTTCCAAACAATTTCATTCATCAGTGATTCTTCGCCGAACACCTCTTCAACGACCAATCGCAACAAGTGACTACGGTGCCAGTCGCAGTGCATCCAAAGAGTTCCACCATCGGCCAGCAATTCCCGCAACATCAGTAGCCGCTCGTACATGAACTGCAAATAGTTGTCGTTGCTCCAGATGTCGGTGTACTGCACCTGCTCGCCCAGCGCGTAGTCTTCGCCGTCGATCTTCATCGTGCCCTTGGGGCCGCGCAATTGCACCTTGCGCACGTAGTCGGCCCCGCTGTCAAACGGTGGGTCGATGTAAACCAGTTTCACCTGGCCGCGAAAGCCGTTGGCCAGCAGGTGGGCCAGCACCTCTTTGTTGTCGCCGTGGTAGAGCAATCCGCCGTGGGGCAGGTCTTGCGGCCACTTGGACCAGTCGGCGGTGCCCAGCGCAGGCGCTGGCGCGGCGTCTGCGGTGCTGGTGTTTGTGGCGCTGAAGCGTTCGATGGCCTGTGCCGGGAATGCGGTCACGCGGCCCAGGGGTTTTTTGCCCACCCAGCTCAGCATGGGGCGGCCTTTGGCGCGGGTAATAGTGACTTCGGTGGGCTTTTTGGCTGCGGGTGTGGTGTCGGTCATGGGGCGTGTGTTCATCAAAAAGTCGTGCGCTCTTGGGGTGGCGTGTCATCACGGCCTTCGGCCATGAAGTCGGGCGGCAGCTGGGTCAGCAGGTCATAGGCTGCGCCCGCGTTGGCACCGCTGATGAAGTCGCGCACCGTTTTCTTGCCCGCATCGTGCAAGGCTGTGTCCGCGAACATGACGTGGTAATGCAGGCGATCCGGGTTGAGTTGCTCCCAGCGCTTCAGGGCCACGGCCTTGCGGCCTTCCAGCGTTTGCGGTGCTTGGCCGCTGGCGTGGCGGGCCAGGTCGGCGGTAATGTCGGGGCTGAGTTTGTCGCTTTTCACTTCCACCACCAGGTGTTTGCCGTCGGCACGGCGCAGCACGAAATCAGGGGTGTAGGTGTGCCAGCGGCCATCGTCACCCAGGTACTCGGCGCGCAGGTCGGTTTTGCCTGCATCGGTCAGGCCGCCGGTGAACCACAGGCCTTCGATTTGGTTCGGGTGGTTTTGCAGCAGGCCCAGCGTCCAGTCGAGAAATTCGGCTTCGGGGCTGGAGTCGAAGTTGTAGCCCTCGTAGTGAAAGCTGGCTTGCAGGGCCAGCGCGGCATGGGCGGTGTCTTGGGCTTCTCTGTAGAGCGGTTCGCGCTTCTTGTCGAAGCTGATGCGCGCGGTGTACACGCTGTGGCCGTCTACCTCGGCGCGGTCAAAACCTTCGGCTTTGACCAGCGCCACGGCCACTTCGATTTCGTCCCAGGTTTCTTCGTATTGGTTGCGCTGGGCTTCAATTTGCTGCCCCAGCGCGTGCAGGTGGTGCTCGGGCACGTCGGCCCCGGCATAGGCTTTTCGCAGCGCTGCCAGCAGTTGCGGTGTGGGCAGGTGGTAGCAGGTGGCCAGCCGTGCGGCGGCGGTGTACATGTCGAGCACCGGGGCGGTGGTTTGCAGCAGCTCGTCGCCCGCGTCTTGCCGCTGCATGCGGCTGCTGCCGTCGGCTACCAGCACCGGGGTCCAGGTTTGCACCACGGGGCCAGCGGGCGCGGGCGTGTCGGGCACCACAAAAGCCAGCGGTGCCGTGGGGCTGGTGGAGGTTTTTCGCTGCACGCGCAACACGCGCTTTTTGATCAGCAGCGGCGGCAGGTGGGGCTGGCGCAGGTGGATGGTTTTTTCTACCCGGTCGGCGTGTTGGTGGTCCAGCGCCTGCAGGCTGGTGCCGTAGGTCTCGGCCAGCTGGTCTTCCAGGGTTTTCTTGTTGCTGGCGGTCAGGTAGACGCGTGCTGGCGTGGTGTTGCCCGGCACTTGGCGCAGGCAGCGGGTGGCGGCTTGCAGCACAAAGTTGTTGCTGGTGGCGAGTTTGCGCACCAGGGCGCAGGCAAACAGGCTGGGGCAGTTCCAGCCCTCGGTGCCCATGTTGACGAGCAGCAGCACGCGGTGCGGTGCGCCGGGGTCGCGTGCCACGGCTTCGAAGCTGCGGCGTGTGGCTTCGGGCGATTTGTTGTCCACGGTCAGAAGGGTGTCGGGTCCGATGCCGTGTGCCAACAGCGCGGATTCGATGGCCGGGCGCAGTTCGTCGCGGGTGTCGATGTTGGGGAAATACAGCGCCAACCGGGCCGGGGCGCCGTTGGGCAGCGACACGGCCCAGTAGCTGCGCACAAAGTCGTCCACCACGCTGTGCACCATGGTGTGCGCTTCGCCGTCGCCCAGTTCCAGCACCTTGATGCCACCGGCCAGTTCTTTGAGCACGCCGTCGCGGATGCCCTCGCCCAGCCCGTACCAAACGACCACGTCGCGCAGCGGCTGGCGCTCGAAGTAGGGCGTGCCGGTGGCGTTGATGGTGACGATGAGGTTGGTTTCTTGCGCCAGGTAGTCGATGGTGCGGCGCACTTTTTTGATGCCGTCGTCCTTGAACACCAGCTCGCTGGTGGCTTTGTCTTTTTCCCATTTGCCCAGCAGTTTCTGGCCGTAGGTGTGGTGCGCTTCGTCGGAGAACACGGCCAGGTGCGGCAGTGAGGCAATGGCTTGCAGGCGCAGGTTGGCCAGGGCGGTGGCTTCCTCGTCCTGGGTGCCGCTGAAGATGCGGGTTTGTGCGGCGTTGCGCACCGTGGGTTTCTGGATGCGGATTTTTTCGGTGTTGGTGACGATGAGGTTGAAGCTGCTGCCCAGGGTGATGGGAATGCTTTTGTCGCCGTCGCGGGTGAAGGTGAGTTTGAAGCTGGCGGCAAAGGGTTTGTGCAGCCGGTGCGGTAGCAGGCGGTCAAACGGAATGTCGGCCAGCTCGCGCAGGGCGCTGAGGATGGTTTTGCCGGGCGCGAAGACCAGCGCGTTTTCCACAAACGGGCCGTCGGGGTATTCCAGCGCCAAGGCAAATTCGGTGGCAACGATGGAGCCCATCAAAATGGTTTTTCCCGCGCCCATGGCCAGCGCCAGGATGTAGCTGGGGTAGTCGAGCGCGAGGGTTTCGCGCAGGGATTCGAGCCCGTGCTGGCGCACAAAAGCGTTGTCGGTTTTCACCCGTTCAATGACTTCTTCCAGGCTGGTGTCGGCGATCAGCTCGGTGAGCTGTTTGGAGTTCAATCCCATGGCGGCGCGGCGTGCGCTTTTGGCCGGAAACAGGGTTTCGTACAGCGCGGGGATGCGCGGCGTGTTCAGCACCAGCCGCAGGTACCAGTAGGTTTCCAGCGCCCGCAGTTGCGCCTGGCGCAGGTAGCGCAGTTGCCCGCTGGCGGGGTCTTCAACAGCGAAGTCGAGTATTTCGCTGATGGCGGGGAAGTCTGGACAGTCGTAGCGCGATGCGCGCCAAGCGTCTACGCGCTCAGCCAGGGCTTGGAACAGGTGGCTCATGCAGTGGCTTTCAAAGCGAGTTCGTGGCACAACGCGGCCAGTGGCATGGCCTGCACGCCATGGCCCAGGGGAAAAGGTTCGTCGCCCGGATAAACGACGAGCTTGCGCGCCGGTCGCAGGTCTTCGCAGGCGGAATGAAAGCCGCGTTCAACCTTGGGCGACAGGCTGCGTTTGACTTCAATGGCCCAGCATTCGCCGCTGGGCCATGTGAGGAGCAGATCGATTTCAGCGCCGCTGCTCGTGCGGTAGAAGTGGGCGCTGGCGTTGGCCCCTGCGGCGGTGATGAGGTTTTCTAACACAAAGCCCTCCCAGCTGGCGCCCACGGCGGGGTGGCCCAGCAGCGCTTCTTCGTCGGGCAGACCCAGCAACGCGTGCAGCAAGCCGCTGTCGCGCACATAGAGCTTGGGTGATTTGGTCAGGCGCTTACCCAGGTTGGTGTGCCAGGGCTCCAGGCGCCGCACCAGAAACATCTCGACCAGCAGGTCGAGGTATCGATTGACGGTGCGGGTGTCCAACCCAAGGCTGCGCGCCAGCACCGAGGCATTGACCAGCCCGCCCTGCTGGTGGGCCAGCATGCCCCACAGACGGCGCAGTGCTTCGGAGCCCACGCGCCCGCCAAACAGCGGGATGTCGCGTTCGACATAGGTGCGAATGAAGTCCTGCCGCCAGCGCAGGCTGATCGTCGGCGTGCGGGCGAGATAGCTTTCGGGGAACCCGCCTCGCACCCATAGGCGGGTGTGTTCCGCTTCGGGCAACTCTTGAGCGTTGAAAGGGGTGAGTTCGCGGTAGGCGATGCGCCCTGCCAGGCTCTCGCCCGCTTGCTGCAGCAAATCGAGCGAGGCTGAACCCAGCAGCAAGTAAAGGCTGCTGCGCCGGCCACTGCGCCGTGCCCTGTCAATCAACCCGCGCAGCACCGGGAACAGGCCGGGAACGCGGTGCACCTCGTCCAATACGACCAGACGGTCCAGGCGCTCGGCCAAGTAAAGCTCTGGGGATGCGAGTTTGGCGCGATCCAACTCCGATTCCAGATCGAGGTACACGTTGTCGGACTGCTGGGCCAGTGCGTGTGCAAGGGTGGTTTTGCCCGCCTGGCGCGGGCCGAGCAGGGCTACGGCGGGATAGCTGGCGAGGTCTTCGCGCAGGCTTGTAATGATTTTTCGCTGAAACATCCTTGTATTTTATGCATATACATGTCAAAAATACAGGGATAAAAAGGGTTTGAAATTAAACCCCCCGCGCCCGATCCGCCTTGAACTGCGCCCGAAACGCACCAAATCGCCCGGCGTCCAGCGCCTCGCGCACTTCGCGCATGAGGTTCAGGTAGTAGTGCAGGTTGTGGATGGTGGCGAGCATGGGGCCGAGCATTTCGCCGCACCGGTCCAGGTGGTGCAGGTAGGCGCGGCTGAAGCCGTCGCGCCCGCCCGCGTCCCAGCTCACGCCGGTGCGCCCGGCGGGTGTGTCCACCGGGCGGCCCGCGCAGGCGTAGCAGGTGCAGGTGGTGTCCAGCGGCTGGTGGTCGGTCTTGTGGCGCGCATTGCGGATCTTCAGGTCGCCAAAGCGGGTGAACAGGGTCCCGTTGCGCGCGTTGCGGGTGGGCATGACGCAGTCGAACATGTCCACGCCGTCGGCCACGCCCTGCACCAGGTCTTCGGGCGTGCCCACGCCCATGAGGTAGCGCGGCTTGTGCGCCGGCAGGCGGTGCGGCGTGTGCGCCATGATCTGCAG
>JAUXXN010000052.1 GCA_030684755.1 Hydrogenophaga sp. | reverse complement strand
ATGGCCTCTTGTGCCTGTTTCTGACTTGCCAGTTGCCGTCTTTTTGCTTCACCCATTTGGTGACCTCTGCGAATGCTTTGAAACTGGCTTCCAGTCTAGCTTTCAACCGGATTTGATGGCTTCAACTGCCGGAAAGAGGTTCACACCGACGATACGCTGAGCCGCCACACCGGAGACGAATTCACCCTGCTGCTGCCCAACACCTCGGCCACCGGTGCAGCCCATGTGGCCAGCAAGTTGCTGGGCGTGCTGGCCCAATCGTTTGTGCTGAACGAAGCGCCCGACCAGCCGCTGAACCTGACGGCCAGCATCGGCATTGCCGTGTTTCCCGACAACGCGACCGAATTTATCCAATTGCTGCAAGCGGCCAACGCAGCACTGCACCGGGCCAAGCAACAGTCAGGCAACCGCTTCGAGTTTTTCAAGGAAGACATGCACGGCGCTGCGCGCGAGGCGCTGCTGATCGAAAGCCACTTGCACCGCGCACTGGCGGGCAACGAGCTGGTGCTGCACTACCAGCCCCAAGTCGATGCGCTGAGTGGCCGCATCATCGGGGCAGAAGCACTGATTCGCTGGCACCACCCGGAGTGGGGGCTGGTGCCACCGTTTCGCTTCATTCCCATTGCAGAAAAAAGCGGTCTGATTGCCGAGGTGGGCGAATGGGTGTTGAACACCGCTGTCCGGCAGCAAGCCGACTGGGCCGCCGCCGGGCTGGACATTGTGCCGGTGGCCATCAACCTGTCGGCACTGGAGTTCCGCCGCGACACGCTGTGCAGCACGGTGCAGGCGGCTCTCGCCGCCAGCGGCTTGCCACCGGCCATGCTGGAGTTGGAGCTGACAGAGACCGTCGCCATGGAGGACACCGAGTTCACCGTCACACAAATTCAAGCGCTGCATGCGCTGGGGGTGAAGCTGTCCATTGATGACTTCGGCACGGGCTATTCGTCGCTCAGCTACCTCAAGCGTTACCAGATTGACAAACTCAAAATCGACCAGTCCTTCATCCGCGACATTGACAACGACGTGAGCGACGGCGCCATCGTGCGCACCGTCATTTCACTGGCGCACGGCCTGGGCTTTAAAACGATCGCAGAGGGTGTTGAAACAGCCTCGCAGCTGGCCTTTTTGCGCCGGTACCGCTGCGACGAGATTCAAGGCTATTACTTCAGTCGGCCCATCGTGGCAGAGGCGTTCGCCGACCTGCTGCGCAACGGCACCGTGCTGACGGGTACCGAGGCAGGAGCCACCT
This sequence comes from Hydrogenophaga sp., assembly GCA_030684755.1. Lineage (GTDB taxonomy): Bacteria > Pseudomonadota > Gammaproteobacteria > Burkholderiales > Burkholderiaceae_C > Hydrogenophaga. Next base: position 3,490 of record JAUXXN010000052.1, on the reverse strand, counting down.
GAATGCCGACCGATGTCAGACGGGGGCGTTTCAGCGGCCGCTGAGCGCGGCCAGCTCGGCCAGCAAACGCGGGCGCACACCGGCCATGCCCCGGTAAGCCACCACGGCGTCGCTCATGGAGGCCAGCGCGGCGTGCAGTTCGGTCGCACGCTCGGGTGCCACCTGCAACGCAGCCCGCAGCGGGCACACCATGACGCGGATGAAAAACACGCCGCGTTGCAGCGCGGGCAGGGGCAGCGTGGTCTGGCGTTCGACACGAAAAAACACCTGTTCCAACAGGCTCTGCCCGGTGGCGTCGGCTTGCGCCACGGCGTCTTCCCAGCGGGTGCGGCGGGTTTCGGGGTGTTGTGCCAGGTCCGCGCTGGGCGTGAGCAGCCACACGTGGCGCAGCATGCTGGCTTGGCGAAACGCCATGTCCACAATGCCTTTGCCACCGGCTTGCAACAAGGCGTTGTCGGCCACTGGGGCGTGGATGGCTGAAAAGTCGAGGCCGATTTTTTCAGCTGGGCTCCAGTTGGACGGAAAGCACACCGAGAGCCAGCGGGTGCGCATGGCGTCGGGTTCGTCGTGCAACACCACCAGGTCTTCTTGCAGGCCCAGCGTCAGGGCTTCGGCGGTGGGCGCCAGGGCCACGCCGGTTTGGGCGGCATAGGCGCTGGCAATGGCCTGCAGCACGGCGGGCTCGGACTGGCCGACCAAGGCGCGCTTGCTGTGCATGTGCAGCACGGCCTGTTTGTGCGCGGCGTAGGCAGCGGCCTGGTCGTCGCGCAGAAACAGCGGTGGCGGCGCTGCCGTGGGCGCTGCGGCGTGGGTGGCTGGCACCAGGCGCGACAAACCGGGCTGCATGCGAAACGGGCTGGCCACGGTCCAGGGCACGAGGGGGGTGAGCGTGTGCATGGCGGTACCGCGCTCAGTCGCTCAGCTTTTGTACCAGCAGTTTTTGCACCAGCGGGTGCTGCACTTTGCGCGCGGTGCCGATGACGTAAAAATGTTCTTGCACGCCGTCGCAGGGGGCGAACCAGGTCAATCCGTAGCCGTTGGAGAGCTTTTCTCGCATGCGCTCCGAGGCCGGAAACACGCCCATGCCCGACGATCCGAAGGTGGCCAGCAGAGCGCTGTCTTCAAACTCGCCCACCACATGGGGCGTGACGCCGTGGCGCTCAAACCACTGGTCCAGCCGCAGGCGAACCGAGGCGTGCGCGGTGGGCAGCAAAACCGGCACGTGGGCCAGGTTGTGGGGAAAGTTGTGGCTGGCTTGCGCGAGCCATGCTTGGGGCGCGTACCAGCCCATGGCCGAGGAACCCAGCGCATGGCTGTAGAGCCGCAGGTTGGGGTTGGCGGGTGCGGGCCGGTCGGACAACACCACGTCGAGCCGGTGCAGGGCCAGGTCGGCCAGCAGGTCGTCGAACTTGTCTTCGTGGCAGAGCAGGCGCAGGTTGGGGTCTTGCATGGCGGGGGCCAGCAGGTCGCGCACGGCGAGCTTGGGCAGTCCGTCGGATATACCCACCACCAAGCGCACGCCGGTTTGGGTGCCGGCCTCGCGCACGGCGGTGTGCAGGTGTTCGCCCAGGTGAAAAATTTGCTCCGACACCTTCAGCGCGGCTTGGCCGGCGTCGGTGAGTGCCAGGCCACGGCCAGCGGGCTTGAACAGCGCGTGGCCGAGCGACTGCTCCAGCAAACGCACCTGCGCGCTCACGGTTTGCACCGCCAAGCCAAGCCGATCGGCCGCATGCGACATGCCCCCTTCTTTGGCCGTGACCCAGAAGTAGTACAGGTGTTTGTAATTAAGTTCTTGGTGCATGGTTCGTATTTTATGGATTGTTTTTCTTTGATTATCTGCTTTTTATAAGACAACAATGCCCTAATCTGTGGGCTTCGCGCAGACAAGGCACCGCGTTTGCCCTGCGAACTGCACGACGTCCTGATTTTTAATGTTCATTTTTTTCAACCCTCGAAAGCAACCACGCCATGAGAACTTACCCCATCAACAGCCCCCAAGCTGCCGCCCGACTGCTGGCCATGGCCCTGGTGGCCGACGGCAACTATTCGATCGTCGAAATCCGCACCCTGGACCGGCTGGAAGCACCGCGTCGCCTCGGTTTGCCGGCGGACGCAATCAAGGCGGTGATCGACGATTTTTGCCAAGACCTGCTGAGCGCTGCCCACGGCGAGTGGAGTGGTTCGGCACAAATGGACGACGCCACCCGCCAAGCCCTGATGAACGAAGTGCAAGACCCGGCGCTGCGCGTGCAGATCATGGAACTCTGCGAAGCCGTGGTGCAGGCCGACGGTCACTTGGCCGAAGGCGAAGTCGACATGCTGGACGCGATGGTGAAGGCGTGGGGCATAAAGCCATCGGCATCGACCTTGTGAAGCCGCACACAGCCAAAGGAGTTGGCCTATGAAAACCCTGCTGTGGGGGGCGTTTGTGTTGCTGGCCGGTATCTGGACCGGGCTGGTGGCGCTGACAGCGCAAATCACCGACTGGCTGCTGGCGGCCATGGCCTCGGGGCAGGCCACCGACCTGGCCAACGTGGCGGGCCAGTGGCCGGTGCCAGCGTGGCTGGGCTTGTGGATCGACACCGCTTGGCTGCAAGGCTTGCAGACGGCTTGGGTGGATGTGGTGCAGTGGCTGGGCCAGGTGCTGCCGTCGGCCGGTGGGCTGATGGGCTGGATCAACCCGCTGTTGTGGACCGGCTGGGCGCTGGTCATGCTGTTGTTGTTGGTGTGCGCGGTGGCAGGGCATTGGCTGCTGGGGCGCTTGGGCACGCCCGCTGCACAGGTTTGAGGCCGCCGAACCCACAAGATGGGGGTGTAAACAGCCTGCTGCGCTTGTAGACTCTGACGCAGTCCGCAAACCCAGTTGAGCCAACGGCCTGAACCCCACGCCGAAAGCCCCTTCCTTATGACCCCTGATCCAGCGCTCCACCCATTGAAAGCCCTCTGGGGCCGTTCACCACACCACATCGCATGGGCTGCAGCGCTGCTGGTTTTTGCGCTGATCACGCCGATCATTTTCTTCTCGGTGACCATCTCCGGCGGGCAGCTTGATGCGCGCGTGTTTTCTCTGAGCCTTGTGCCCATGGTGCTTGCTGGCCTGGTCGTCTACGGGCTGGTTTTCGCACACCAGCGCCAAGCTCGGCACGAACACGATGAAATTCAGGCGCAATTCCAAGTGTTGGCAAGCGCCAAAGAAAAAGCCGAGGAAGCCAGCCACGCCAAAAGCCTGTTTCTGGCCAACACGAGCCATGAAATTCGGACCCTCATGAATGGGGTGCTGGGCATTGCACACCTGCTGCTGGACACCCAACCCACACCCCAGCAACTGCAGTTCATCAAAATCATCGACCATTCGGCACGGAATTTGTTGTTGATCCTCAACGACATTCTCGATTTTTCAAAAATCGAGGCCCACCAATTGCACATCGAGAACGTGCCTTTCGATGTGCACAACACCGTGACCCAGACCACCCAGCTGTTCCAGTCGATG
>JAUXXN010000044.1 GCA_030684755.1 Hydrogenophaga sp. | reverse complement strand
AGCCGCTCGGGCATGGAGAAATCGACCTGCATCGTGCCGCACTGCCACTGGCGCCCAATGGCATCTTTCAGCGTGTATTCGATCTTGGGTCCGTAAAAAGCACCGTCGCCCGGGGAAATTTCAAACTCACAGCCCGATGCCCGCAGGCTTTCCATGAGGGCGTGCTCGGCCTTGTCCCAGCTTTCGTCACTGCCGATGCGCGCTTCGGGACGGGTGGCCACCTTGTAGATGATGTTGCTGAAGCCAAAGTCTGTGTAGACCTTCTGCAGCAGCGCCGTGTAGGCCACGCACTCGCCCAGAATCATGTCTTCGGTGCAGAAAATATGGCCATCGTCCTGCGTGAAGGCCCGCACGCGCATGATGCCGTGCAGTCCGCCCGTAGGCTCGTTGCGGTGACACTGGCCAAACTCGCCGTAGCGCAAAGGCAGGTCGCGGTAGCTCTTGATGCCTTGTTTGAAGATCAGGATGTGGCCGGGGCAGTTCATGGGCTTGAGCGCGTAGTCGCGCTTCTCGCTCTCCGTGGTGAACATGTTGTCACGGTACTTGTCCCAGTGGCCGGTCTTCTCCCACAAGCCCTTGTCCAGAATCTGCGGGCCTTTGACCTCCTGGTAACCGTTGTCGCGGTAGACGCGGCGCATGTACTGCTCCACCTCTTGCCACAGGGTCCAGCCCTTGGGGTGCCAGAACACCGTGCCGGGCGAGTGTTCGTCGATATGAAACAGGTCCAGCTCGCGCCCGAGCTTGCGGTGGTCGCGCTTTTCGGCCTCTTCGATCATGGTCAGGTGCTGCTGCAGGTCGTCCTTGCTCGCCCAGGCAGTGCCGTAGATGCGCTGTAACATTTCGTTGCGGTGGTCGCCGCGCCAGTAGGCCCCGGCCAGCTTCATCAGCTTGAAGTGCTTGAGCTTGCCGGTGCTTGGCACGTGCGGGCCACGGCACAGGTCTTCAAAACCGCCCTCCCGGTACAGCGACACATCCTCGTTGCTCGGGATGCTGGCAATGATCTCGGCTTTGTAGTGCTCGCCCTGCTCTTTGAAATAAGCCACAGCCTCGTCGCGCGGCAAGACCCGCCGCACCACCGGCTCGTCTTTGCTGGCCAGTTCGGTCATCTTCTTTTCAATGGCCGCCAGGTCTTCGGGCGTGAAGGGACGCTTGTACGAAAAGTCGTAGAAAAAACCGTTTTCGATCACCGGGCCAATGGTCACCTGCGCCTCGGGGAACAGCGTCTTCACCGCATACGCCAGCAGGTGGGCGGTGGAGTGGCGAATCACCTCCAGGCCGTCGGCATCTTTGGCGGTCACGATGGCCAGCGGGCTGTCTGCGGTGATCTGGTAGCTGGTGTCCACCACCTTGTCGCCGATTTTGCCGGCCAGCGCGGCTTTGGCCAGACCGGCGCCAATGGATGCGGCGACTTCGGCCACGGTGACCGGGCCAGGAAACTCGCGTTGTGAACCGTCGGGAAGCGTGATGTGAAGCATGGGTGTCCAGAAACAAAAAAGCGCGGCATGGGGCCGCGCTGGATGGAGTTGAAAAGGGGAATCGGGCAGGCGCGAACTGCGGGCCTCAAGCGGCCATGAAGGAATGCCTTGTAGTTCGCGGTGTCATAACCAGATTGCCTTTCTCGCTCTTGCTGTGCGTTGAAGCTTTGAATTTTCCCACAACTTGCCCCACAAAAAAGCCACCGTTAGGGTGGCTCTTTTGTGGACATGGCCCGCACCGTCAGGTGCGGGAGCCTACTGCAGTCCTCAGTGGAATTGTTCTTCTTCGGTGGAACCTGTCAGGGCCTTCACCG
>JAUXXN010000041.1 GCA_030684755.1 Hydrogenophaga sp. | reverse complement strand
CATATGCCTGGGCATGCAGGTGGCCACCATCGAATACGCCCGCCATGTGGCCGGTTTGAAAGACGCCAACAGCACCGAATTCGACCCGGCCACGCCGCATCCGGTGATCGCCCTCATCACCGAGTGGAAAGACGCCGACGGCAGCATCCAGACACGCGACACCAGCTCCGACCTGGGCGGCACCATGCGTCTGGGCGCGCAAACATCTGACGTGTTGCCCGGCACCCTGGCCCACAGCATTTACGGCAATGAAGTGACCGAGCGCCACCGCCACCGCTTTGAAGCCAACGTGAACTACCTGGACCAACTGCGCCAGGCCGGCCTGGTGATTTCGGCCCAAACGCAGCGCGAACAGCTCACCGAAATGGTGGAACTGCCGCAGAGCGTGCACCCCTGGTACATCGGCGTGCAGTTCCACCCCGAATTCAAGTCCACACCGTGGAACGGCCACCCGCTGTTCAACGCCTTCATCAAGGCGGCCATGGAACACCAGCAAGCCCGCGCCGCGGCCAAGGCCTGACCAGGAAACACCCATGAAACTCTGCGGATTCGACGTGGGCCTGGACCAGCCCTTTTTTCTGATTGCTGGCACCTGCTCCATCGAAGGGCTGCAAATGTCCATCGACGTGGCGGGCCAGCTCAAGGAAGTTTGCACGGCGCTCGGCGTGCCGCTCATCTACAAAGGCTCGTTCGACAAGGCCAACCGCTCGTCGGGCACCAGCCAGCGCGGCGTGGGCCTGGAAGCCGGCCTGAACATTCTGGAAGAAGTGCGCCGCCAGTTGGACCTGCCGATCTTGACCGACGTGCACGACACGTCCCACGTGGCCGAGGTGGCCAGCGTGGTGGACGTGCTGCAAACGCCCGCGTTTCTGTGTCGCCAGACCGACTTCATCCGCGCCGTGGCCCAGTCCGGCAAGCCGGTCAACATCAAAAAAGGCCAGTTTCTGGCCCCCTGGGACATGACCAATGTGATCGACAAGGCCCGCGCCGCAGCGCGCGAGGTGGGCCTGCCTGAAGACCGCTTCCTGGCCTGCGAACGTGGCGTGAGCTTTGGCTACAACAACCTGGTGGCCGACATGACCAGCCTGGCCGAAATGCGCAAGTCGGGCGCGCCGGTGGTGTTTGACGTGACCCACTCGGTGCAAAAGCCGGGCGGTCTGGGCGCGGTCAGCGGCGGTGCCCGCGACATGGTGCCCGTGCTGGCCCGCGCCGGCGTGGCCGCTGGCGTGGCTGGCCTGTTCATGGAAACACACCCCAAGCCCGCCGAAGCCTGGTCCGACGGCCCCAACGCCGTGCCGCTCAAGCACATGAAGGCGCTGCTGGAAACGCTGGTGGCGCTGGATTCCGTCACCAAAAAGAATCCGTTGCTGGAGAACCATTTCTCATGAGCGAAGCGCTGGACCGCTCCAAGCAAGCTCGCACCGCAGCCCGAGCGGGCGGCGGTTCCACAGCTTTTGCGTACATCATTGCGGACGTGACCGTGACCAGCGAGGACCAGATGAAGCTCTACCGCGAGTGGAGCACGCGGGCCATTCAGGAACACGGTGCCGAGGTGCTGGTGCGCGGTGGCCGCATGGAGCCGCTGGAAGGCGACTGGAACCCGCAGCGCCTCGTGGTACTGAAGTTCAAAGACCTGGCTTCGGCCCGCGCCTATTACGACTCTGAAACCTACACGCAGGCGCGCAAGGTGCGCGAAGGTGCCGGCTCGATCCGCATGCTCGCGGTCGAGGGCATCTGACCGGCACCATACCGCCAGACCATTTTTTGTTTTATTGACCCAAAGGTAAACCACATGAGTGCAATTGTTGACATCGTCGGCCGCGAAATTCTGGACAGCCGCGGCAACCCCACCGTCGAATGCGACGTGCTGCTGGAGAGCGGCGTGATGGGCCGAGCGGCCGTGCCGTCTGGCGCGTCCACCGGCAGCCGCGAAGCCATTGAGCTGCGCGACGGTGACAAGAGCCGCTACCTCGGCAAGGGCGTGCTCAAGGCGGTTGAGCACATCAACACCGAAATTTCAGAAGCCGTGCTGGGCCTCGACGCTTCCGAGCAGGCGTTTCTGGACAAGACCCTGATCGACCTGGACGGCACCGACAACAAAGGTCGGCTGGGCGCCAACGCCATGCTGGCGGTTTCCATGGCCGTGGCCCGTGCCGCCGCCGAAGAAGCCGGCCTGCCGCTGTACCGCTACTTTGGCGGCATGGGTGCGGTGCAAATGCCCGTGCCCATGATGAACGTCATCAACGGTGGCGAGCACGCCAACAACAACCTCGATCTGCAAGAGCTGATGATCATCCCCGTGGGCGCGCCGAGCTTTCGCGAAGCCCTGCGCTGGGGTGCCGAGGTGTTCCACGCGCTCAAGAAAATTCTGCATGACCGCGGCATCAGCACCGCCGTGGGCGACGAGGGCGGTTTCGCCCCCAGCGTGGAGAACCACGAAGCCGCGATCCAGATGATTCTGGAAGCCATCGACAAGGCGGGCTACACCGCCGGTGAGCAAATTGCCCTCGGCCTGGACTGCGCAGCCTCCGAGTTTTACAAGGACGGCATGTACGTGCTGGAAGGCGAAGGCGGCATCCGGCTCAACGCCGAACAGTGGACCGACATGATGGCCAACTGGGTCGACAAGTACCCCATCATTTCCATTGAAGACGGCATGGCCGAAGGTGACTGGGACGGCTGGAAGCTGATGACCGACCGCCTGGGCAAAAAAGTGCAGATCGTGGGCGACGACCTGTTCGTCACCAACACCAAGATCCTGAAAGAAGGCATCGACAAGGGCATCGCCAACTCGATCCTGATCAAAATCAACCAAATCGGCACGTTGACCGAAACCTTCGCCGCCATTGAAATGGCCAAGCGCGCAGGCTACACCGCCGTTATTTCACACCGCTCGGGCGAAACCGAAGACAGCACCATTGCCGACATCGCGGTAGCCACCAACGCCGGCCAGATCAAGACCGGCTCGCTCTCGCGCTCGGACCGCATGGCCAAGTACAACCAGCTGCTGCGCATCGAAGAAGACCTGGGCGAAGTGGCTCAGTACCCCGGTCGCGCTGCGTTTTACAACCTGAAGTGATGACCAACATGCTGGTCGTGCCGCTGGCCTTGCTTTGGCCGCTCAGCTGACCTACGACCGCCATGGACTCACGCTGGATTCCTCCCCTGCTGATTGGGCTGCTGCTGGTGCTGCACGCCCAGTTGTGGTTTGGGCGGGGCAGCGTGCCCCAGGTGGCCAGCATGAAACAGCAGCTGGCCGAGCGGAACCATCTCAACCGCGAAGCACAGCAGCGCAACGACAGCCTAGCGGCCGAGGTACGCGACCTGCAAGAAGGCCTGGACATGGTCGAAGAGCTGGCCCGCCAGGAGCTGGGCATGGTCAAGCCCAACGAAATCTTCGTCCAGATCGCCCACGGCAAGCCCTGAGCGCCATGCCTGCTTCCCAGCGCATGGCCTTTTGTCGCCTCTGAAGCCCACCATGGTGCTGACCATCACACTGCTCGGCGGCGAATCCACTGGCAAATCCACGCTGGCCCACGCTCTGCAAAACCACCTGAACCACACTGTGGGCCTTGCTGCGGTGCGGGTGCCTGAACACTTGCGCACCTGGTGCGAAACCAAGGGACGTGCGCCGCACAGCCACGAGCAGGCAGAGCGGGCACACACACAAACCCGCCTAATCAACCAAGCCAGCCAACAGCCCGGCGTTCGCGTGGTAATTGCCGACACCACCGCCCTCATGGTGGCGGCTTACAGCGAGCTGTATTTCAACGACACCAGCCTTTACCCAGTCGCCTTGGCGCAGCAACGGCACTACAGCCTGAGCCTGCTCATGGGTCTGGACCTGCCTTGGGTGGCCGACGGCCTGTTTCGCGACAGCCCCGCCGTGCGCGAAGCCACCGACACCGTGCTGCGTCGCGAATTGCAAGCGGCTGGCATCGGCTTCCAGACGGTCTATGGCCAAGGCGACGCCCGGCTGCACCAGGCGCTGCGCGCCATCGGGCCACTGCTGGGTGAATCACTGGTGCCCACCGACCGCAGCCTGAGCGAAGGGCGCGTGGCCTGGAACTGTGAAAAATGCAGCGACCCCGCCTGCGAACGCCGCCTGTTCAGCCAGTTGCTCCAACGGCAAACCACCCCCGAAACGCCCGCATGATCCCGGCCAGCCCCACGCCCAACTTCCGCTCGCCCGACTTTCTGCGCGCCCACATGCGCGACACCCTGGCGTTCTATCTGCCGCGCGCGCTGGACCCCACCGGCGGCCTGTTCCATTTTTTGCGCGACGACGGCTCGGTTTACGACCGCCACACGCGCCACCTGGTCAGCAGCACCCGCTATGTGGTGACGTGCGCCATGGCGCAGCGGCTGGACCCTTGCGACGCTCATCGCCGCGCCCTGCAACACGCGTTTGACTTTGTGCAGGTGCACCACGACCCGGCCACGGGCGGCTATGCCTGGTTAATCGACTGGCGCAATGGTCAAAAAACCGCGCTCGACGGCACCCACCACGCCTACGGCCTGGCCTTTGTGCTGCTGGCCCACGCCCATGCCCACATGGCCGGTGTGCCTAGCGCCCACGCGGGTATCGGCCACACCTTTGCTCTGCTGGAACAGCGCTTTTGGGAACCGCATCACGGTCTGTATGCAGACGAGGCCACGCCCGACTGGCAGCTGCAGCCCTACCGGGGCCAAAACGCCAACATGCACCTGTGCGAAGCGCTGTTGGCCGCGTTTGACGCCACCGGCGAAACGCGCTACCTCGACCGCGCCGCGCTGCTGGCCGAACACATCACGGTGCGGCAAGCCGCGCTGGCGGGGGGTTTGGTGTGGGAGCATTACCGGGCCGATTGGTCGGTGGACTGGGACTACAACCGCCACGACCCGAGCAACCTGTTTCGCCCCTGGGGCTTTCAGCCCGGTCACCTCACCGAATGGGCCAAGCTGCTGCTGTTGCTGAACCAGCGCCGCCCACAAGCGGGCCTGGTGGAGCGCGCCCAGCGGTTCTTCGACACCGCCATGGAACGCGCCTGGGACGCGCAGCACGGCGGCCTGTTCTACGGCTTTACGCCCGATGGCCGCGTGTGCGACACCGACAAATATTTTTGGGTGCAGGCCGAGTCGTTCGCCGCCGCTGCGCGCCTGGCCCAAGCCACCGGCGAAGCCCGCTACTGGGCCGACTACGACCGCCTTTGGGCTTACGCATGGGCACACTTTGTAGACCACGAGCACGGCGCCTGGTGGCGCATTTTGCGGGCCGACAACAGCAAGATCAGCGACGAAAAAAGCCCCGCTGGCAAGGTGGACTACCACACCATCGGTGCGTGTTTCGACGTGCTGGACCTGCTCAACTTCAGCGCTGGCGCAACACGCTGCCCAGAATAAGCCCAGGAAACAGCCCAGCGCTCAGCAGGTGGCTTGCAACAAAGCCCGCCCAACGCGAAGGCCCGACATCCACGCGCCGTGCGCCGTGCCAAAGTGGCAGGGCTCGGTGGCCTCGCCAGCAAACCACAAAGCGCCGTCCCAATCGGAGCCGCCCAGCGCCTGGCGCATCTGCCCCGAACTGCCCACGGCGTTGAAGCTGTAGCTGCCCAGCGAGAAGGGGTCACGCCCCCAGCGGGTGATTTGCGCCGCCTGTGGCGCAGGAAACCGCGAACCAAACATGTTGCGCAAGGCTTCGTGCGCATGGGCCACCGTGTCCTTGTCGTTCAGCCCTTCAAGCTGGCGCGCCTCGTGCGCGGCATGGAAGCCCAACAAAACCGGCGAATTCAAGCGAGAAGCCAGCGACACCCATTGTGACCACCGCCCCGCCTGCGGCCCTTGCCATTCAATCCAGTCCACATCGCTGGGCCAATGCACACGCTCAAACCGCAACCAGCATTTGTTCAGCAGCCCCATGCGCAGCGTCTCCATGGCCTGGACCCGCGCGGGGTGCAGCGCCTCAGCAAAATGCAGCCCACCCGAACGAAGCACACCCAACGGCACCGTGACCACCACCGCGCTCGCCCGTATCTCGCGGCGATCGGCCAACGTGACACGCCCGGGCGCCAGGGCAGCCACCCGCGTCGAAAGCCGCACATCCAGCCCCCGCGCCGCATGCACCACCAGCTGGTCAAAACCACCGGGAAACAGCGCGTCTTCGCCGCCGTACTCCGCGGAATCCAACCCGTGCCAAGCGGACAACTCGTCCGCAGCCCCTCCGTACTCCTGTTCCAAGGTGGCGTTGATGTGGTGCAGCACGCTCTGGCGCAACGCCGGTGTGGCGCTCTGCCACGCAGGCAAAGCCTCCAGCGCAGCCATCACCGAAAGGTCTTTGTCGCGCCGCTGCGCGGCACGCAAAGCGCGATCCAGCAAGCGCTCTGCCGGTGCGCTATCGCCAGAGACCGTGTTTCCGTTGGCGTCCAAAGACAGACTGGCCTCGTACGAAGTCTCCACCCAGCGGGCTTGCGCATCCCGGGCCAGACCCGTGAGCGGATTGCCTTTGAGTCCGTGAATCCAGCTGGCCCCCAAGTCCATGGGCTGCTGCGGCCACAGCCGAGATGTGTGCACGCGCCCACCCAGGCGGTCCCGGACTTCGAGCACGACGACCGGTCGGCCCGCATCATGAAGCTGTCTCGCCACCGCCAGACCGGCCAATCCGGCACCGATCACCACCACCGGGTCGGCACAAGCCCACACGGGCCGCCCAGCCATAGCGCCCAAACCCGCGCCCAGCAACAGCGATCGGCGCTTGAAGCCCGAATGCATGTTCATGAACCGGCCCCCACTGGGTAGCCGTTGTTGATCATCGGTATTCACCCGTCCGTGGGTCAGTGCACGCCTGGTGACCCCGGCGCCTGTTTCAGCGGCTGCAAAAACACCTGCGCCGCATCCACCGGGTCAAAACGGTATTGCGCACCGCAAAACTCGCAACCCACTTCCACCTGGCCCTGCTCGGCCAAGATGGATTCCACTTCTTCGCGGCCCAGGCTGCGCAGCATGCTGCCCACGCGCTCTTGCGAACAGGTGCAGGCAAACTTTGGCCCCTGCTCACCGGCCATGGGCTCAAACCGGCGCAGGTCTTCTTCCCAAAACAGGCGGTGCAAAATGGTTTCGGCGTCCAGCTCCAGCAGCTCTTCGCGCTTCAGGCTCGACGCCAAAATGGCGATGCGGTTGTAGTCTTCGTTGCGGCCAATCTGGTCTTCGTCCGAGCGCACCACGCCGCTGCCGTCCAGGTTGGCCACGCCCTGCATGGGCAGGCGCTGAATCAGCAAACCGGTGGCCACCTGGTCGTTGGCGGCCAGCACCAAGCAGGTGTCCAGCTGCTCGCTTTGCAGCATGTAGTGCTCAATCACCTCGCTCAGCTTTTCCAGCTTTTCGTGGCGGTCGCCAAACAGCGGCACCACGCCCTGGTAAGGCTGCTGACCCGGCAGGCGGTCTTTCGGGTCGAGCGTGATGGCGCAGCGGCCCTGGTTATTCACGTTGACCATGTGCGACAGCGGCGCGTCAGTTGCCACCTCGCCCACCACCGTGGCGGTAGCGCGCAGGCTCAGGTCGGGCTGCACTTCGGCCACGGCCAGCTTCACCGGCCCGTCGCCCATGATCTGCATCACCAGCGCGCCGTTGAACTTGATGTTGGCCTGCATCAGCGTGGCCGCTGCGGTCATTTCTCCCAGCAGCTCGGTCACGGCCGCGGGGTAGCCGCCGCCCTCGCGGCGGCGCTGCAAGATGTCTTGCCAGGCGTCGGTCAGGCGCACCAGCATGCCGCGCACCGGCAGGCCTTCAAACATGAATTTGTGGAGTTCGGACAAAGGGTTCTTTCAGAAATTCAACGCTGGCAGATCGGGTTCAAGCCAGCTTTTTCAAGCCAGCGCGAAAAAGCTGAGCATTCTCAATGTAGTGTTGGGCGCTCTGGCGCAAGCCTTCCATTTGCTCGGGCGACAGGCTGCGCACCACCTTCGCCGGGCTGCCCATGATCATGGAGCCATCGGGAAACTCTTTGCCCTCGGTCACCAGCGAGCCCGCGCCCACCAAGCAGTTTTTGCCGATCTTCGCGCCGTTGAGCACGATGGCGCCAATGCCAATCAGCGACTCGTCGCCCACCGTGCAGCCGTGCAACATCACCTGGTGGCCTACCGTCACAAAGTCGCCAATGGTCAGCGGCA
>JAUXXN010000034.1 GCA_030684755.1 Hydrogenophaga sp. | reverse complement strand
CATTGGTTTCGTGACGCCAGACCAACGCGCTGTTGGATGGGGCTCTTTTGCAGGCCCGCCATGAGGTCTATAAGGCCGCTCAACGGCGCAACCCGAGCCGCTGGTCCAAGCACACCCGAGACTGGTCACGCCGGGATATTGCTCACCTCAATCCCGACAAGTCCAGCGAGGAGGATGTGCTCAAATAAACACGTTGAACTTGTGATCTTTGGCGACAGATAGCTTGACAACTACCGATACCTGCGGGCCAGTCGCACGCTGTGGCACCAAGCAGCAGCCTGCGGTCGCACGGCGGGCTCAACCTTAGGCGGCGGTGCCCGCCCATGGCTTTCATCAACATGCTGTAAGCCGTTGAGCCACCCGGTTTCGCGCAGGCGACAGCCCGAGCGCGACAAAAAGCCGCACGGTGACTACCATGCGCGATGGCCTCGGAGGTGCCACCGCGCATGATCAATTTCTTCACCGCAGCCCAGCTTTTCAGCGATCCCAACCACCGCACCGCGTCAGTGGACTAGGATCAGAAGGGCACCACCGAATGAAGCTCTATGTATCTCCTCGCGCGCCCAACCCCCGGCGCGTGTTGATGTTTCTGGTCGAAAAAAACATCAACGGCCTGGATCTGATCAACATCGATCTGAACGCGCAAGAACACAAAACCGCCCAATACCTCGTCAAAAGCCCTTTGGCCCGGGTGCCCGCGCTGGAGCTGGACGATGGCCGTGTGTTGACCGAAACCCGCGCCATTTGTACCTACATGGAAGGCCGCGTGCCTGAGCCCAACCTGATGGGCCGCACGTCTGAAGAGCGCGCCTTCATTGAAATGGCCGACCGGCGCGTGGAATGGTCCTTCATGCTGCCGCTGGCCAACGCCATCCGCCACACCCACCCCGGGCTGTCGGCGCTGGAGCAACCGCAGTTCCCCGACTTCGGCCAGTCACAGGCGGGCAAAGCCCGAGAAACCGCTGCTTGGCTCGATGCCGAACTGCAACGCCAGCCCTGGGTGGCCGGCGAGCGCTTCACCATTGCAGACATCACCGCGTTTTGCGCCATTGAGTTTGGTCGGCTCATGCGCTTCAAACCTGCCGAAGAAGGCTTGGTCGCCCTGCAAGCCTGGCGCGACAAAGTGGCCGCCCGGCCCAGCGCTTTGGTGTAGACCACAGCCCCGACTGCCACCGGGTGGCTCTATCGGCCCAGAAACAGCGCCAACCCACGTTCGGCCTTGCTGCGGTCGCTGGGGTGCAGCCAGGGAGTGGACCCGCTATCGCCGGGTTCCCCTTGTGACAACAGACGGGCCAAGTCCAGCAGGGCGTCAACAGGCCCACTCTTCAGCTCCAGTTCCAGCTCCAGCAAGGCCTCGCGTGCCGCGCCTGCTGCAATAAAACCTTCGTCCAGCGCCACTTCCACCTGCGCGCCGCCGTGCAGCAGCAGCCAGCTGCAACGCATGAAGTCGGTGCGAAACACTGGCACCAGTTCTCCGGTCAGCGCCGTCAGTTGCGCGGCCAGCGCGGCATCGTCCACCAGGGCCGCAAAGTCAAAGCGGCCCGGCGTGGTGGGCGCCTCCCATTCGTTGCGCTGGCTCAGGCCGCCCACGCTGTGGCCAGCGGTTTTCACGGTCAGCAGGGTGCGCTCCCCCACCTGCCGTTCGCGCACCGCCATGCGCTGCTGCATCAGCGCCAGCGTGGCAGTGTCGAAATAGGTGTTGCGCAGGTGCTCGCGGCGGGGCGCTTGCGCCGTCAGCAGCGGGTGGGCCAGCAGGCGAGGCAGGTGCTGGGGGTCCAGCGAGAGCTTGAGTTCGGTTTCTTGTGCCATGGGGCTGTTGCTGTGTTGCTGTGTTGCTGTGTTCCGATCGGGGTGTTGGGTGGCATTACACCTTGTAACGCTGCCAGGTGTGTTGCGTTCCAACAAAGGGCGCATGCTTGCCTTGAGCGTCCTGTCCATCCGGACCGCGCCCCCCAGACTTTATGAAAGACCCAAAAGATGAATACTGTCTTATTTCCTGTCCGCACTGCGGTCTGTGCTTTGGGCCTGAGTGTCTTTCTCGCTGCGCTGGTTTTTCCTGCCGCAGCACAGAAGCCCGACTGGGTTGACAAGTCCGGCAAACACGAAAAAGCGGACAAGTCCCACACCCAGCGCCCGGTGAACGCCGCCCCGCACCGGAGCGCCCCAGCACCCGGCGCGTCCATCAACATCTCATTGGGCAGCTACTTTGGTGAACCGCAACGCCAAGCACTGCGCGACCACTACCAGCCGCAGTTCAAGGCGGGCAAGTGCCCGCCCGGGCTGGCCAAAAAAGGCAACGGCTGCCTGCCACCCGGCCAGGCCAAGAAATGGCGCGTGGGCCGCCCGCTGCCGAGCGATGTCATTTACCACGCGGTGCCCCGCAGCGTGTCGGTGCAGATCGGTCTGCCACCCGCAGGCCACAAATACGTGCGTGTTGCAGCCGATATCTTGCTCATCGCCATAGGCACCGGCATGGTGATCGACGCCATTGAAGACCTGAACAGCTTGTAAGGCATCCGCCTGGAGGTGTCTGGCCCGTATCATGCGGCCATGACAGACACCCGCACCCGCCCGACCCGCTGTCTGTTCGTGCTTCTGTGCGCCTGCACCACCGCGCAGGCTGCCGAGCCGGTGCTGCTGGACGCCAGCCGCGCTTACTTGGTGGGCGCCTCGCTCGCGTCGTCGGCCAGTCACGTGGGCGAATCCGAGCAGCGCCTGAGCCTGCGACCCCTGTGGGCGTTTCAACTGGGCCGATTCCGACTCGCCACGTCGCGCGCCAGCAGCCTGCTCAGCGCGGGTCGCGACACCGTAGACCCTGGCCTCAGCACCGTGCTGGCCACCACCAACGGCTGGCGCCTCAGCACTTCGCTGCGCTACGACAAAGGCCGAACGTCAGGCACCGACGCACTGCTGGTGGGCCTGCCCGATGTGCGCGACACCCTGCGTGGCCGCGCCTCGGCCAGCCTGGACCTGGGACCGCGTTGGAGCGGGTCCGTCAGCGGCTCACAAGACCTGCTCGGTCGTGGCGGCGGCTTCGACCTCAACACCGGTTTGAACTACCGCTACCCGGTGTCCCAACAAACCTATTGGGACCTGGGTCTGGGCGCCGTGTGGGGCACCAACCTGTACCGGCAAAACCACTACGGCATCTCGCCCGATGCGGCACTGGCCACCGGCCGCACGCCCTACCAGCTGGGCAGCGGCTGGGAGCGCGTGTCGTTGGGCTGGAACATGACCAGCGCGCTGAGCCCGCGCTGGGTGGCGTTTGGCGGCCTGAACCTCTCGCAGCTGCAAGGCGCTGCCGCGCGCAGCCCGCTGGTGGGCCGCCAAGCGGTTTACGCCGTCACCGTGGGGCTGGCTTACCGCAGCCCCTGAGCGGCGAGTGCCGATCGGAAGACCCGGCACCACGCGACATAATCCGGGCAAGCCCGAGCCACCGCAGCGCAAGGCCAACCCAGGGAACCCATGAGCCAGCTCCTCATCAACGACTACCTCAAGCAACTCGACGTTATCAAAAGGGTGAGTGGCAGCCAGCGCGAGACCATCGTTCGCGAGGCTTTCAAAGACCTGCTCAAAGCCTGGGGCCGGCAGCACGATCTGGTGTTCCTGGCCGAATACCCCGTCAAGACCGCCACCAAAACCAACATCGCGTTGGACGGCGCCCTGCTGCACGAACTGCGCATGCCGCTGGGCTACTGGGAAGCCAAAGACGCGGAAGACGATCTCACGGAAGAAATCGCCAAAAAATTCAAAAAAGGCTACCCGCAAGACAACATCGTCTTCAGCGACGACACCACCGTGGTGCTCATCCAGCACCGGCAAGAGGTGATGCGCTGCACCGTGGCCGACACCGCCGCGCTGGAAAAGCTGCTCAAACTCTTTTTCAGCTTTGAGCGCCCTGAGATCGCTGGCTTTCGCGCTGCCGTGGAACAGTTCAAAACCGACCTGCCCGCCGTGCTCGATGCCCTGCGCCAGATGATCGAAACCGCGCACGACAGCAACGCCAGCTTCCGCACGGCGCAAGACAAGTTCTTGGTACACGCGCAAGAAGCCATCAACCCCGCGCTCACCGACGCCGACGTGCGCGAGATGCTGATCCAGCACATCCTGACCGAAGAAATCTTCGCCAAGGTGTTCGACGACAGCGACTTCCACCAGCACAACAACGTCGCCCGCGAGCTGTATGCGCTGGAAGGCGCCTTCTTCACCGGCGCGCTCAAGCGCCAGACGCTCAAGGGCCTGGAGAGCTACTACGCCGCCATCCGCGCCGCCGCTGCGCAGATCAGCAGCCACGGCGAGAAGCAGACCTTTCTGAAGGTCATCTACGAAAACTTCTACAAGGTCTACAACACCAAGGCCGCCGACCGCCTGGGTGTCGTTTACACCCCGAACGAAATCGTGCGTTTCATGATCGACGGTGCCGACTGGCTGTGTGAAAAACACTTCGGCAAAAACCTGATCGACCCAGGTGTGGACATCCTCGACCCCGCCACCGGCACGGGCACCTACATCTGCGAACTGCTCGAACACTTTCGCGGCCAGCCCAATAAGCTGGAGCAGAAGTACAAGCACGAGCTGCACGCCAACGAGGTGGCCATCCTCCCGTACTACGTGGCCAACCTCAACATCGAAGCCACCTACGCCGCCATCACCGGCCAGTACGCCGAGTTCCCCAACCTCTGCTTCGTGGACACGCTAGACAACGTGGGCCTGCACACCGCGCAGCGCGGCAGCGTGCAAGACCTGTTTGGCAGCGTGTCAGAAGAAAACGTGGCCCGCATCAAGCGGCAAAACAGCCGCCGCATCAGCGTCGTCATTGGCAACCCGCCTTACAACGCCAACCAGGCCAACGAAAACGACAACAACAAAAACCGCGAATACCCCGACATAGACCAGCGCATCAAAGCCACCTACATCGCCGAGAGCACCGCGCAGAAAACCAAGCTCTACGACATGTACGCCCGCTTCTTCCGTTGGGCCAGCGACCGGCTTGACGTGAACGGCATCCTGGCCTTCGTCACCAACCGCAGCTTCATCGAAAGCCGCACCTTTGACGGGTTTCGCAAAACCGTGGCCGCCGAGTTCAGCGACATCTATGTGGTGGACCTGGGCGGCGACGTGCGCGCCAACCCCAAGCTGAGTGGCACCAAACACAACGTGTTCGGCATCCAGACCGGCGTGGCCATCAGCTTCATGGTCAAGCGCCTGGCCGCCACCAAAGAGAAGCGGCCCGCCCGCGTGTACTACGTGCGCCGCCCCGAGATGGAGACCGCTGACGAAAAACTCGCCTTCATCGCCAGCCACCCCATGCGCAATTTGCCGTTTGACGAGGTGTCGCCCGACAAAAACGCCAACTGGGTGAACCTGACGAACAACGACTTTGAGACGCTGCTGCCGCTGGCGAGCAAGGAGACCAAGGCGGCGAAGACGGCTGCGAAAGAGCGGGCGATTTTCAAGCTGTATGGACAGGGACTTTTCAGTGGGCGTGATGAATGGGTGTACGACTCGAGCAGCAGTGATCTTGAAACGCGTATGCGTTTCTTTCTCGGAGAGTACGCGCACTGGCTTTCCAACGGGCAATTTGGCGGAACCGTTATCAAGTGGTCGCGCAACTTGAAGCGACGCCTCGAACAAAAAAAGTCGGAACCGTTTACCCAGCAGTGCATTCGTGACGTGGCATATCGCCCGTATGTGAAGAGCAAGATTTACTGGTCACCGCTTCTGGTTGATGAGCAAGGGCAGGCTTCTGCCATGTTCACCGAGTTGGCGAACGTACCGAACCCTTGTATCTCCGTGACGTACCCCGGATCTCAAAAACCAGTGATGGTGTGCGGTGTCGATGGCCTTTTTGACTATCACTACGTTGGCGCAGCGGCGATTTCAACCGGCCTTCCACTGACTCGCTTTGATGCGGTTGGGAATCAAACCGACAACATCACCGACTGGGCCCTCAAGCAATTCACCGCCCACTACGCCGACGAAACCGGCAAAGGCAAGGGCGCCCGCAAGATCACCAAAGAAGCCATCTTTCACTACTGCTACGCCGTGCTGCACGACCCGCTGTACCGCGAGAAGTACGCACAGAACTTGAAGCGCGAGTTCCCGCGCATCCCGTTCTATGCGCCATTCTGGCAATGGGCCGCGTGGGGCGAACAGCTCATGGCGCTGCACATCGGCTTTGAGGCGGTGGAGCCCTTCGCCCTGACCCGCCACGACGAACCCGACGCACGAGCCCGTGCGGCAGGCCAGCACCCCAAAGCCCTGCTCAAGTCCGACGCGGCTGCCGGCAGCATCACGCTCGACAGCGAAACCACCCTGCGCGGGGTGCCCCCCGAAGCCTGGGCCTACAAGCTGGGCAACCGCTGCGCCATCGACTGGGTGCTGGACCAGCACAAAGAAAAGAAACCCAAAGACCCCACCATCCGCGAACGCTTCAACACCTACCGCTTTGCTGACCACAAGGAAAAGGTGGTGGACCTGCTCGCCCGCGTCACCACCGTGAGCGTGGAGACGGTGAAGATCACCGAGGCGATGAAAGGGGCGGCGCGGTGATGAATAGGGCCGATGTGACCCGTTTGCTGGACGGGTTCCGGGGCTTGCCGGCAGAAACCGAATGGCTGGACTTCAAAGAGGCCAAACAGTCGTTCGATATAGATGAACTGGGCAAATACCTTTCGGCCCTGGCCAACGAGGCGAACCTTCATGAGCAGGATGGTGGTTGGCTGGTTTTTGGCGTCAAGGACAAACGCGACGCGGCATCGGGATTGCGCCCCGTGGTGGGCAGCAGCTACAAAGCCAGCGCGGCTGCTTTGAATGAACTCAAATTGCTGATGGCGCAGGGGACTTCCCCTTCCATCACCTTCAACCGTATTTTTTAAGTGCCACACCCCGACTGCGCGCCTGGGAGTCGCGTGTTGGTGTTCCAGATACCGCCTGCCCCGCGCGGGCAGCCCATCGCATGGAAAGGGCATTTCTACGGACGGGCGGGAGAGTCGCTGGTGGCCCTGGGCTCGAAGTTTGAAGCGATCCGCATGCAGTCTGCCGCGCTGGACTGGACGGCGCATTGCGTGACCACCGACTGGAGCTGCTTGTCTTCGGGTGCGTTGGCCCGTGGCCGTGCACTTTATGTGCTGAAGCATCCCCGCCGCGCCGACGAGGTGAGCGGCTGGAGCCATGAGCGCTTTCTTGCCGAGCTGCGATTGGCGCGCAATGGCTCGTTGACGCGGGCAGCGTTGTTGCTGTTCGCTCAACCGGGCGCTGTGGCCGCGCTGGGCGATGTGTCGCCGCGTCTCACCTGGCAGTTGCTGACGGAACGCGACGAGCCACTGGACTACCAGCATTTCGGCCTGCCCTTCGCGCTGGCGGTGGATGAGGTGGTGGCCAAAATTCGCATCCACACGGTTCGAATCCTTCCGCCCGGTCAACTCGCCCCGCTGGAGGTGCCCAACTACGACGCCTGGGTGATTCGCGAGGCTTTGTTGAACTGCGTTGCGCACCAAGACTACGCCTTGGGCGGTCGGGTGCAGGTCAAAGAGTCGCCATCGGCGCTCCTGTTTTCGAACGCGGGTGCTTTCATACCTGGCACGGTTGAGCAAGTGCTGGATGCATCCCACGCGGTGCACCTGTATCGCAACCCTTGTCTGGCGGATGCGATGGTGGAGCTGGGGCTGATCGACACGATTGGCAGTGGCATCAAGCGGATGTACCGCAC
>JAUXXN010000030.1 GCA_030684755.1 Hydrogenophaga sp. | reverse complement strand
AGCCGCTGGTCCAAGCACACCCGAGACTGGTCACGCCGGGATATTGTTCACCTCAATCCCGACAAGTCCAGCGAGGAGGATGTGCTCAAAGAAACACGTTGAGCTTGTGATCTTTTGCGACAGATAGCTTGACAACTACCGGTGCCTTCAAGCATGCCATCTATAGCAAGAAGTTCAAGGCAACAGGTAGCCCAATCGGTCGACAAGGTCAAGGGTTTGCCACAGGCGCAGCCTGTACGGTCGAGGCTCTGGTAGGCTTTTCATCTTCATCTCTTCCATAAGCGTCCCGATGGCCTTCTAGGCTGTAACAGCTATGCGCCAAACCACTTCACGCCGTTTCATCCTGACCTTTTCCCTAGCCTGCCTCGCCGCGCTGGCCAGCATGGCGCTGCACGCGCCCAGTGCGCAGGCGCAAGCCCGGTTTGTGCAAACGCCTTACAAAAACCCCAAGGCTTTGTTCGACATCTACCTGGACCACCCGGCCAAGATGGGCGCAGCGTTGTACTGGCTGCGCTCGTTCATCAACCCGCTGACCGAGGCGCCTTACAGCCTGTTCAACGACGATATGAGCGTGATCGTGGTGCTGCACGGCACCGAACTGGTGACGGTGGCGAAGAAGAACGAAGAAAAATACGAAGAGGTGGTGCAGCGCATGCGCTACTACGCCGAGCAGGGCGTGAAGTTCAAGGTGTGCGGGCTGGCGCTGCAAGACTTTGGCTACACGCTGGCCGACATGCAGCCGTTTATTGAGGTCACACCCTCGGCCATCACCGAGTTGGTGCATTGGCAAAACCAGGGCTACGGTCTGATCACGCCGGTGGTGACCGAAAAACGTTTGTCCATCGAAGACATTCGCTGAACAGCGGCGCGCAGGCCTATTTCAAAGCGCGCTGCGCTTATGCGCGCTGGCGCAGGGTGCGGCTCAGCAGTATCACCGGCACCAAGCCCACCAGCACCAAGGTAAGCGCAGGCAGTGCGGCTTCGCCCAGGCGCTCGTCGCGGGCCAGTTGGTAGGTCACCACGGCCAGGGTGTCGCTGTTGAACGGACGCAGCACCAGCGTGGCGGGCAGCTCCTTCATCACGTCCACAAACACCAGCAGCGCTGCGGCTGCGGTGGAGCGTTTGAGCAACGGCCAGTGCACCCGCGCCGCCAGGCCCAGGCCGGTTGTGCCGAGCATGCGGGCCGAATCGTCCAAACTGCCCGGAATGCGCGCGTAACCGCTTTGCACCGACTGCAACGCCACTGCCGTGAAGCGCACCAGATACGCCCACACAATGCCCAGGGCGGTGGCGGTAATCCAATAACCCACGCTGGACTCGGGCTGCACCATTTGCACCCAGCCCACGGGCAGCAAGATACCCACCACAATCACCGCGCCTGGCACAGCGTAGCCCAAGCTGGCCAGTTGCACCGCGCCGCGTGTGGCCGCGCTGGGCCGCACGCGCAGGGCAAACGCAAGCGCCAGCGCCAGCGCGGTGGCCAGCGCGGCGCTGAGCCCAGCCAGCCACACGCTGTTGCGCGACCACTGCACAAAAGAGGTCCAGGGCAGATCGTCCCAGCCGCCAATGAGCGGGCGCAGCATGAACAGCACCGGCAACACAAAGCCAAACAAGATAGGCAGCCCACACACCAGCACCGCCAGCGCCGCACGCCCACCGCGCAGGCGCACTGGCTGTGCTTCGCTGCTGCCCGCGCGCTGGCCGCGCAAGGTGGCAAAGCGCATGCGCTTTTGGGCGCGGTGCTCCAGCCACAGCAACAGCGCCACGGTGGCCAGCAGCATGGTGGCCAGTTGCGCAGCGGCAGACCGGTTGTCCATGGCCAGCCAGGCTTTGTAAATGCCTGCCGTGAAGGTTTGGATGCCGAAATAGCTGGCCACGCCAAAGTCGGCCAGGGTTTCCATGAGCGCCAGCGCCACGCCCGCTGCCACGGCGGGGCGCGCCAGGGGCAACGCCACCTCGCGGATGCGGCGCGACAGCGGCGCGCCCAGCAAGCGC
>JAUXXN010000017.1 GCA_030684755.1 Hydrogenophaga sp. | reverse complement strand
ACCCCAACCCTCCCCCCGAGGGGGAGGGAGCAAAACAGCCGCAAGCCTGGCTCACCCCTTGTTCCTTTCCCGCAGCGGGCGAGATAGCAAAGCAACTGCAAGCCTGTCTTACCCCTTCCCCCCCTGGGGGAAGGTTGGGATGGGGGCGGGCGCGTGACAACAAACCCGGTCAGTCAAGACTCCTTGCCCCCCATCACGAAAAAATCACAAGGTCGGTTTTCATGCTGTGCCTGGCGCTGGGTTTGGCTGCTTGCAGCAACACCCCGCCACCGCCCGACTGGCAGATGAACGCCAAAAGCAGCCTAGAGCGCGCCGCAGACGCCTGGCTCAGCGGCCACAGTGCCATTGAAGCGGTGGAGTTTTCACGGGCGCGCAACGAAGTGGCGCGCACCGGCCAGCCCGAGCGGGTGGCCCGCGTGGAACTGCTGCGCTGCGCCACCCGCGTGGCTGCGCTGGTGTTTGAACCCTGCACCGGGTTTCAGGCACTGGCGCAAGACGCCGCCCCCGCCGAACAGGCCTATGCCCGTTACCTCGCTGGGCAGTCGCTGGCGGCTGACACAGCGTTGCTGCCCGAAGCCCAACGCCCGCTGGCGCAGGCAGAAGCACCGCCACCAGCCCAGTCACAGGCCGCGCTTGAAGCCGCTCTGGCCCGCATCCAAGACCCGTTGTCGCGCCTGGTGGCTGCGGGCGTGCTGTTGCAGCGCGGTCTGGCCAGCCCGGCAGTGGCCGCGCTGGCCGCAGACACCGCGTCAGCCCAGGGCTGGCGCCGCCCGCTGCTGGCCTGGCTGAAAGTTCAGCAGGCGCGGGCGCAAGCGGGCGGGGCGGTGGATGAGGCGGCGCGGATTCAGCGGCGGATTGACTTGGTGGCGCCGTAGGTGCGCTGAGGGTGTGGTGGGAGTCCAATGAACCTTGTCGATATGTTCCAGACCTTCCAAACGGTCACAGGAGCCAAGTTGTGAACAGGTGTTGATGCGCCGACCAAAGCGTTCCATCTGTGTTGCTGTGACTGGATCACCATCATCGAATCGGATGCCATTGGAGTCAAAGTTGCTTAGATCGGTTGAAAAAACACATAAAAGTATATGTGTGCATATACTTGCCTCTATCAACTCAAGGAGCAAGCCATGTCACAAATCACGCTCTATCTGGATGAGGCCACGCAGGCGCTGGTCGATCAGGCGGCCAGGGCGCACGGACTGTCCAAAAGCCGCTGGGTGGCCGACATCATCCGCAAATACGCTGCCCACGAATGGCCGCAGGATTGCCTGGCGCTGGCCGGGCGTTTTGCCGACTTTCCGTTGCGCGAAGACTTTGCCCAACCACAGCCCGCCGACACGCCGCGTGTCGGTTTTTGAGGGCTCGGTATGCTGATTCTCGATAGCAACACCATCAGCTACTACTTTCGCGGAGACCCGCTGGTGGTGCCCCGCTTGCAAGCGCTGCGCCCCACCGAACTCGGTGTGCCAGCCATCGTTGAATACGAACTGCGCTACGGGCTCATGCGCCTGCCGCAGGAAGCCGCCGCACCACGCCTGGCGGCACTGGGGCAATTGCTACAACCTATGCAAATGTTGCCTTTTGACAGCGAGTGCGCCACCCATGCAGCCCGCATCCGCGCGGCATTGGAGGCTGCTGGTACCCCCATCGGTCCGCACGATACGCTGATTGCAGCCACCGCCTTGCGCCATCAGGCGACGCTGGTGACGCGCAATGTGCGCGAGTTTTCCCGCGTGCCGGGTTTGCAGTGGCTGAACTGGCATGAGCGTGAATGAGTAGTGTCATCTCGCTTGACCGCATGTTTCAACCCTCAACCCCTCAGCGGCCCCAACACGCCCAACGCAAACGGCAAGCTGGCCATGCCCAGCAGGGTAGACAGCGTGACCAGTCCCGCCACATACGGGCCGTTGTAGCCCATGCGCGCCGCCAGCACATAGCAGCTGGACGCGGTGGGCACGGCTGAAAACATGAGCAGCACCGTGCTCTGCGTGGCGTCCAGCCGAAACAGCAGGGCCAGGCCAAATGCCATGAGCGGCATGGCCAGATGCTTCACCGACAGCACCATCACACCCAGTGTTTTGGCCGATGCGAGGGTGCCCAACTGCATGCCCGCACCCGCTGCCATGAGGCCCAGCGCCAGCGATGCCTGGCCGATGCGGTTCACCGTGGGCTCCAGCCACACCGGCATGGAAAACCCAAGCAGGTTGGCCGCCAGGCCCGAAGCCGTGCCAATGATCAGCGGGTTGCGCACCAGTTCGCGCACAAAACCTTTGCCCGCGTGGCGGGCCATGGGCCACACGGCGCCCACGTTGAACAGCGGCACACACACGCCAATCAGCACCGCAATCATCAGCAGCCCTTGCGGACCGGCCACTTTGTCGGCCAGCGCCAGCGCAATGAACGAGTTGAACCGGAACCCGATCTGGGCGCTGGCCGCGTGCAGCCGCACGTCCAGCTTTTTGCCCAGCCACGGCCAATAAGGCAACGAGTAGCTGAGCGCAATGGCCGCCACGCCCAGCGACAACCCGGCGCCCATGAGGCTGGAGGCGGCAGACAAGTCCAGCGGGCTTTTCACGATGGAGTGAAACAGCAGCACCGGAAACAGGAAGTAATACACCAGGCTCTCCACCTGCGACCAAACGCCCCGGTTGAGCGCGGTGAAGCGGCACAGCAGGTAGCCGATGAAGATGAGCGAGAAGTCGGGGAAGAGGAGTTGGGCGAAGTTCACGCGGGGAGCATAGCAAGGGGTGTGACGAGCAAGGCGCTCATCCGGGACTGCGGCAAGCGGTCAGGCGGGTGACACCGCCGTCAGACGGCAGCCAGACCGACATGGGCTGGCACCGCTCATTCAGACACAGTTCGTAGTCGGCGGTGAATTCGGAGCGGGAGAGCCGCAGTTCGGTGGGGGTGCGCACCTGTGGCGTGTAGGTGTACCAGCCGTTGTCCAGGCGCGCGTCGTCGGGCGGTTCCATGCCAGCGGCCGAACCGCGCACTCGGGCGGCCTGGGCGTGCAGGATGGGCGGTGATGGAGGTGGCGATGGCATAACCGCGTAGTCTTCCTCCCAGCGCACTTTTTCAATGGAGTGCGTCCAGGCCAATGTAAAGCGCTCGGCGGACACGAAAACCGGCGCGGCGGCTGTTGCCACCAGCGCCAGGCAAATACCCGTCAGCGCCACAGCGGGGCTTCAGCGTGCCGCCGCCTGGGCGCGCTCCTGGCGCGTGCGCCAGAAGTGCCAGGCCACGAACACCGCCACGGCGCCCAAGCCGATTTCGTCGGTGAGCGGCAGCGCTACCACCAGGAAGCTGGCCGACACAAAGGCGACGATACGTTCCACCGCGTTCAGGCGACCCAGCAGGAAGCCAATGGCAGCGGCGCCCCACATACTGATGGCCACCAGCGCCTTGAAAACGATCCAGACGGTGTCCATCCAGTCGCCGCTTTGCAGCATCAGTGCCGGGCTGTAAACCGCCATGAAGGGCACGATGAAACCGGCAATGGCCACGCGGATGGCCTGCATGCTGATTTTCAACCCGGTTTCCCGCGCAATGGGTGCAGCCGCAAAACACGCCAGCGCCACGGGCGGCGTCAGGTCGGCCATGATGCCGAAATAGAACACGAACATGTGCGACACGATCAGCGGCACGCCCAGCTCCAGCAGCACCGGCGCCGCCAGCGAACTGGTGATGATGTAGTTGGGAATGGTGGGAATGCCCATGCCCAGAATCAGGCAGGTCATCATGGTGAGCAGCAACGCCAGGAACAGGCTTTCGCGACCCACCGCGATGACGTAGCCACCCAGTTCGGCCGCCACACCGGTGAGGTTGATCACGCCGATGATCACGCCCACCAGCGCACAGGCAATGGCCACAGGCAGTGCATGGCGCGCGCCTTCCACCAAGGCACGCACCGCGAGCTGGCGGGCATCGCCACCCACCTTGCGAACGAAGGTGAGCGTGAGCAGCACAGCGGTGATCGCGAAGAATGTGATCACGCCAAATTCGATGAAGCCCGCACAAGCCAGGCCCAGCAGCACCCAGAACAAACCGCGCAGCGCCAGCCCTTTGACGCCGCTCATGACGGCCGCGCCAAAGATAAGAATGATGGTCAGCGCCAGACCCACGGTGCCGGAGAACAGCGGTGTGTAACCCGAGAACAGCAGCGCCACCAGTCCGGCCAGTGGCAGCAGCAGGTACCAGCGTTCGCGCACGGCGGTCCAGGGGTTGGGGCAGTCTTCCTTGGCCAGACCCACCAGGCCCTTGCGGCCGGCTTCCAGGTGCACCATCCAGAACGCGGTGACGAAGTACAGGATGGCCGGTATAAGTGCTGCCTGCACGATGGACAGGTAGGGCACGTTGATGGTTTCGGCCATGATGAAAGCCACAGCGCCCATCACCGGCGGCATGATCGGCCCGCCCATGCTGGACGTGGCTTCCACACCGCCCGCAAAGGCGGGGCTGTAACCGAAACGCTTCATGAGCGGAATCGTGAACTGGCCGGTGGTGACCACGTTGGCCACACCCGAA
>JAUXXN010000010.1 GCA_030684755.1 Hydrogenophaga sp. | reverse complement strand
GCGTAATGGGGGTGCCGCCAACCGATGCCCACCTGGGGCGCTGCGGCTGAAGTCCGATGAGCGGGTGCGGTCATGGTGGCGGGCTTTTCAGGTGGGCACAACGAAGGCGGATCAGGACTTCATGGCTTTCTTGGCTTCATCGGCAGACAAGCCACCCATGGTTTTGCAGGTGCCGGCAGCGACGTACTTCCACTCGCCTTTGTCGTTGTCCACCTTGGATTGGCCGGCGCAAGAGTGCGTACCAGCCAGGTTGCCGCAGTCGTTCTGACCGGCTTTGGCGATGCCATAGCACTTCTCCTTGGCGGTGTTCTGTGCCAGTGCCGGTGACGACAGCAGGGCCAGCGACATCAGCGAAGCGGCGGCGGTGGTGATGAGGGTGCGTTGGGTCATGTGGAAAGCTCCTGTGGTTGGGGGTAGATCAACCGGTGGCGAATCGGTGCATCGCGTGCCGGTTGAGGGTGAGTCTTTCGGGCGACGCAGTTCTTACAAGGCCATTTGAAAAAATCAACGCTTGCCTATCAAATCAGATCAGCGATGCGGTTCCAAGCTTCGACCGGCACCCTGCCGCGGTACTGCTCAACCAATATCCCGTTTTTGTCGATCACGCAGGCGCTGGGCAGCTGCGTCGGGCGGCCCATGGTGTCGCGGAAATCGCTCCCTCCAGCCCAAACCGAGTCGAACCGCTGCCCTGCGGGTATGGACTGTGCGACCAGTCTCTCGTAGTCCAACCAGTCCTGTCGCCGCATGTCCATATTGACCCCGAGCAAAGTGAACGGCTGGCTTTGCCATCCCATCAGGTTGGCGCGCAGTTCCCGCATCTTGTCGCGGCACACGGGACAACCGGTGGCCCAATAAAACACCAGCACCACACGGCCTCGAAAATCCACCAGCCGCAGTCTTTTTCCGTCTGCTGAGGTGCCCTCCAGATCTGGCACGGACGTGCCGCCCGGTGCTGTTATCTGTGCCGCAACAGGACCTGAGCCTGCCAGCAACGTCATGGCAATGAAACTTCGGCGGTTGATGCTGTTTTTTGAGAGAGGTACGCGCTGCATAGGATGGCTCCTTCGAGATGTAGACCTTTTGGTCGCAGTGCCCTTCATTTCCTTACACTCGTACCCGTTTCCAATACACCTATGACTGCAAACCTATCCACCGAATTCGAGCAGCAGCTGGTCGCTTTGCGCAGCTACCTCATGCGCTTTGCGCGCCTGCAACTGCGCAACGACGCTTGGGCCGAGGACGCGGTGTCCGAAACCCTGCTCGCCGCGCTGGCCAAGCCGCTGGCTTTTGAGGGGCGCTCGCAGCTCAAGACCTGGCTGGTGGGCATTCTGAAACATAAAATCATCGACTCGATGCGCCAGCACCAGCGCGAGGTGGTGCTGGACAGCGCTTCTGACGACGACAACGCCGACCCGCTGGAGCACATGGTCTTCAAGGCCGACGGCCACTTTGCCGAACGTCCCGCCGACTGGGGCAACCCCGAACAAGACCTGAACAGCCGCCAGTTTTTTGCCATTCTGGAGGCGTGCACCGAAAAACTGCCGACGGTGCAGGGGCGGCTGTTTCTCATGCGCGAGTGGTTGGAACTGTCCAGCGAAGAGATTTGTAAGGAACTCGGCCTGACCCCGACCAACCTGTACGTTCAGTTGCACCGCGCCCGTCTGCGCTTGCGTGAATGTCTGGAACTCAACTGGTTTGCTGCACGATGAACGCTTGGCTCAGAAAAGTCCCCTTGATGCGGTCCTGCAAGGAAGTGACGGCGCTCGTCATTGCCCGCGAAGACCGCGAACTGCCCATGGCCGAACAGCTGTCCCTGCGCATCCACATGGCCATGTGCAAGGCCTGCCCCCCGTTTGAGCGCCAGGTGTTGAGCATGCGCAACGCCATGAAACAATGGCGCAACTACACCGACGACGACCCCGCCTGACGGTTGGGGCCAGGGTTGACGCCGGGTGGCTGGTCACCTTCTGCGCAAAATCTCACCCCAAACAGCGCACCGCCAAGGCTTGATGACTGGCACATCAGCTGCCAGCCGTGTGCCCGAGCCACTTCCATGCCAATGGCCAGACCGAGCCCTGAACCGGTTCTGGTGTTGTCCGGGGCGCGCCAAAACCGCTCGAAGACCTGCGTCCGATGGTGTTCCGCCACGCCCGGACCCTGATCTTCAACGCTCAGACCCTGATGGCTCAGGCGGATGCAGACCGTGCCACCCGCTGGCGAGTGGTCCACCGCGTTCTCGACCAGGTTTTTGAGCAACACAAACAGCTCGCCCGCGTCTGCCTCAATGCGCACATCGGGCGATGAACGCACGACCTGCAAACTGACATCCGCTCGTTGCGCACGCCACGACAGGAAGCCGGTTACCTGCTGGGTCATTTCGTGCAGGCACACGGTCTGCTTGTCCAAGGGCCTGCCTCCAGTGACTTCGGTCACATGCAGCAACTGGTTCACGGTCCGTCCTAGGGCGTCGATGTCGCTCAGGGTTTCGGGTGCCACACGTTCGCCCTGTGTTTCCAGTTGTCCGCGCAGCAAGGCCAAGGGGGTTTTGAGTTCGTGCGCTGCGTTGGCAAAAAAACGCTGCTGCGCGCCGAACGCCACCTCCAAGCGGTCCAGCACCTCGTTGAACGCTGTCACCAAGGGCCGAATTTCAGTCGGTAAGGGCTCCACCGGCAGGCGGGCCGACAGGTTGTTCTGCCCCACCGTGCGGGCGGCCTGACTGGCCAGGCGGATGGGTCGCAGCACGCTGCGCACGCCCCAGTAGCTCAGCACCGCCAGCACCAGCATGGACAGCGTGGCCATGATGCCTACGGCCTCGGTGATGGCGGGCACGATGGCTTCTTGCGCCAGTTGGGCAAAGCGGTCGCTGCGACCCACCTCAATCCAATAATCGCGCCCTTGAATGCGGTGGCGCACAGCCGCCACATGAAACGCCCGGCCATGGACTTCGGTGCGCAGGTAAAAACTGTCTTGCTGCTGAGTGGAAATGCTGGGCAGCAAGCTGCGCAGCTCACCATCCGAAGCGGCCAGCACCTGGCCGTCACGGGTCAACACGCGGTACTTGAGGTTGGCAAAAAAGGCATCGAAACTCTCGGCGTCTTGCCCTTGCAGGCGCACGCTGAGTTGGCCGTTGCGGTCGATATGGATGGCTTCGGCAATGTCGTGGGTCTGGCCTATCAGGCTTTGCTGCGTGATGAAATCGCCAAAACGGTGGGCGACGACAGCCTGCACGGCCAGGTAAAAGCCCGCCACCAGAACGATGGCCAACGAGAACACCCAGGCCAGACGCAGCGCGAGGCTAGGCGTTGTCAGAAACCGCCAGCGCATAGCCCACGCCTTTTGTGTTGATGATGGAAACCACCGAGCGCAGCGCCGCCAGCTTGCCCCTGAGGCGGTGGATGGTCACGTCCAAGGCTTTGGGTGTGATCTCTGAAAAAGCCCCCCAGGCCGCCGACTCCAGAGCTCCTCGGCGAGCGACCTGGCCCGCATGGCGCATGAGGGCCAGAAGAATCTGCAACTCGCTGGGCGACAAGGTGATGGAGGCCGGACCCACCACGAGTGTGCTGGTGGTAGGCGACACCTTGAGATCCGCAAAACTGCGCTCTTCGGGTGCCCAGACAGCGTGGCGGCGCAGCAGGGCTTTGGTGCGTGCGACCAGTTCGGCCATTTCGAAAGGCTTGGTCAGGTAGTCATCTGCACCGGTTTCCAGTCCGCTGACGCGTTCGCCCAAAGCGTCCCGCGCGGTCAGGATCAAGCAGGGCGTGGACTGACGCAGGGCGCGCAGTTGGGCCAGCAGCGTCAGGCCATCGCCATCGGGCAGACCCCGGTCCAGAATCAGCGCATCGTGGTGCGCCGTTTCCAAAAACGCTACGGCATGCCGCAGTGTGCTGGCCGTGTCGCAAGCGATCCCTTGCGCCTGCAAGGCTTGGGCCACCGCCTGCGCCATGCGCGGATGGTCTTCAACAATCAGAACGCGGGGCATGGCACCACGAGGCCGCTCAGAACCTGAATGCCAGGCCCACGTTGAGCGAGGTGGGCTGGTATTTGGGTTCACCGCCCAGCGCAGCGCCCGCCTGCGTGGCCTTGAAAGCCCCGCTGCCCATGCGGCTCCAGCGCAGGTCGGCGCTCACGCTCCAGCGCTCTGTCAGGTCGATTTCGCCGCCCACAATGGCTTGCGTGGCCAGGCCACCACGGCGCGAAAACTCCTGCTCGGTGCCGTCGCGGCTGATGTCGATGTCCATCTCGGTGACATAGCCCAGACCCAGACCCACAAAGGGGCGCACCGGTCCCATTTTTTGAAAGCGGTAGTAGCCATTAAGAAAGGCCACGGTGGAGGCGAAATCGCCGCTGACAGATGTGCCCGCGATACGCTCAATGGGGTGGCTGCGGTAGTCCCAGGCCAGTTCGGCGGCCCAGCCGTTGCCATAGCGGTGGCCAATGGCGCCGCCCCAGCCCATGCCGTTGCCCAAGCGGGCCGGGCCGCTCAGGGTTGCGGCACCGGGTCGCGATTCGGTGACGTGGGTCGATGCAAGCGAACTGGTGCCCGCCAAAGCACTGACATACAAGCCGGCCTTGTCTTGGGCCGCGACGGGCAGGGTCGCCGCCAGCGCAGCACAGGCCCAGGCGGCAGAGACGAACGATGGGATGGAAGAGGGCATGCTAAAAATCCTGGTGAAGGTGGGAGATTCGCGATCGGGAGAATTCGCCTGTCGCCATGCCATTTTTCTTCCGCACGGGTTACCACAAGGTAACGGACGGCACGGGTGTGCCGCTCAGTTCAGCAGCGCCTGCGCAAATTCGCGGGCGTTGAAGGTTTCCAGG
>JAUXXN010000680.1 GCA_030684755.1 Hydrogenophaga sp. | reverse complement strand
CTCGGTCCCAACGGTGCGGGCAAAACCACCTCGTTCTACATGATCGTAGGGCTGTTGCGCTCCGACGCCGGCCAGATTTTTTTGGACGGTCAGTCCATTGAGCGCCAACCCATTCACCGCCGTGCCCGACTCGGTTTGGGTTACCTGCCACAAGAGGCGTCCATTTTTCGCAAGCTCTCGGTGGCCGACAACGTGCGTGCCGTGTTGGAGTTGCAGCTTGACGACGCGGGAAAACCGCTCAAGTCCGCCGCCATTGAAGAGCGGCTGGATGCCTTGCTCAAAGACTTGCACGTGGACCACCTGCGCGATTCGCCCGCGCCCGCGCTCTCGGGCGGCGAGCGCCGCCGCGTGGAGATTGCCCGTGCCCTGGCCACCAATCCCCGCTTCATCTTGCTCGACGAGCCCTTTGCCGGCATCGATCCGATCGCGGTGATCGAGATCCAGCGCATCATCGGTTTTCTGAAGTCGCGGGGCATTGGCGTGCTGATCACCGATCACAACGTGCGCGAAACGCTGGGCATTTGCGACCGCGCTTACATCATCAACGAAGGCCACGTGCTCGCCAGCGGCACACCCGCTGAGATCGTGGCAAACGCCGACGTCCGCCGCGTGTACCTCGGCGAACACTTCCGCATGTGATGCACGAACACGCCCCCACGCTCCTCAGCTGCGCGCATCGCCCGATCTCTTGCTGCGACCACGCGGCGCTGTCTTGCAGACGCAGGCTGTCTCGTCCAAAGCGGCAGGTGGGCGCATGAAGCAAGGCCTGTCCCTGCGCGTTTCTCAGCACCTGGCGCTCACGCCGCAGTTGCAGCAGTCCATCCGTTTGCTACAACTGTCCACCCTGGAAATGGCGCAGGAAGTCGAGCAGATGCTGGACGAAAACCCGTTTCTGGAGCGTACCGATGAGGTGGCCGACCGAGAAGCATTTGGACTGGAGCAAACCGACGCGCCCGTGAGCGCGGGTGAGCAGATCAACGACGCTACGCTGGCTGGGGCCGAGGTTGTGGCATTGGTGCCGGAACACGACGGCTCGCTGCCTGACCGCGTTTCGACGCCCGACAGCACCTCTGAAAGCACGTCGGGTGACGAGCTGGAAGGTCGGCTCGACGGCGCCACCCCGGTGGAGGAAAGCTGGGAAGGCGACGGCACCGTGGAGATGGCGCCCGACGACAGCGAGTGGGGCGGTGACGCACCACCACGCAACAGCGGATCGGGCGATGACGAAACCGCGACAGCCGCTGATCTGGCCCGCGTGCCCGTCAGCCTGCAAGACCATCTGCACGGGCAGGCCCGCTGCCTGCGCCTGAGCGACGAAGACAGCGCCGCCCTGTATGTTTTGATCGAGTCGCTCAACGACGACGGCTATCTAGAAGACAGCCTGGCCGACTTGGCTGCGGCGTGGCTCAGGCTCTCCAAGCCACAAGCCTCTGAAGATACCGACGAACTTCGCGAGGAGCTGGAGCAGCGCCTCACCACAGCACTGCATTGGCTGCAGCACATGGATCCGTCCGGCGTGGGCGCCCGCAACCTGGGCGAATGCCTTCGTCTGCAAATTGAGGACATGCGCAACAGCCCAGAAGCCCGTGCCGCTCTGGCCATTTGCAAGCAGCCGCTGGAGCTCATGGCCAAGCGCGACGTGAAGCGCCTGTGCAACCTGTGCGGCATCGACGACGAAACCGCTCGCGCAGCGCTAAGCCTCATTGCGCGGCTGGAGCCCAAACCCGGCCGCCGCTTTGTCGACGTGGAGCGCAACGTGGTCGTGCCCGATGTGCTGGTGACCCGCGCTGGGCGGGGCTTCAAGGTGCAGCTCAACGCAGAGGTGATGCCGCGCCTGCGCGTGCACGACGTGTACGCCAACGCCATGCGCGGCAACCGGGGCGGGCGCGACGGCGGTGCCAGCGGCGAAGCCGGCCACGCCGCCATGCAGCAGCGGCTGCAAGAAGCGCGCTGGTTCATCAAAAACATCCAGCAGCGCTTTGACACCATCTTGCGTGTCAGCAGCGCCATTGTCGAACGCCAGCGCAACTTCTTCATGCACGGCGAACTCGCCATGCGCCCGCTGGTGTTGCGCGAAATTGCCGACGAACTCGGCCTGCACGAATCCACCATCAGCCGTGTGACCACCGCCAAGTACATGGCCACGCCGTTTGGCACCTACGAACTCAAGTATTTCTTTGGCTCCTCGCTGGGCACCGAAACCGGAGGCAACGCGTCGAGCACCGCCGTGCGTGCGCTGCTCAAGCAGTTCATTGCGGCCGAAGAACCCGCCAAACCGCTGTCTGACAACCAACTCTCCGACCTGCTCAAAGAGCAGGGCATTGAATGCGCTCGGCGCACCGTGGCCAAGTACCGCGAAGCGCTGCGCATTGCGCCCGCCAACCTGCGCAAAAGTTTGTAACCCCCCGCGCCGCTTCGCGTCACTCCCCCAAGGGGCTGCACCTAAAGCCCGGCAAAGCCGGTTCCGTGGTGCACGCTGGGAGGGTTCTGCGCACCGGACGCTCTGTAGACATTGCCGAAGTAACTTGCCATGAACCAACTCAAACTCTTCCTCCCCTGCGCCGCTGGCGTGGAGGACTACCTGGCCGACGAGGTGCAGCGCATCACCGGCGAGCCGCTGGCCTTCAAGGCGCGCGGTGGTGTGGGCGTGCAGGCCTCGTGGCGCGACGCCATGCGCCTGAACCTGCACAGCCGCCTGAGCCAGCGCGTGCTGGTGCAGTTGTGGCACGGCGGCTACCGCAGCGAGCAAGACCTGTACAACGCGGCCGGCGAAATTGCCTGGGAAATCTGGTTCAGCCCGGCGCAGACCATCAAGGTCGAGATCACCGCGCAGCACAGCACGCTGACCTCGCTCAACTTAGGCGCGCTATAGATCAAAGACGCCATTTGCGACCGCTTTCGCGCCAAGCGCGGCGAGCGCCCCAGCGTGAACACCACCTGGCCCGACGTACGCATCTACGCCCACCTGACCACCGAAGAGCTCACGCTCTACATCGACACCTCGGGCGAGCCGCTGTTCAAGCGCGGCTGGCGCGAAGACAAGGGCGACGCCCCGCTGAAAGAAACCCTGGCGGCCGCCATGATCGCCGCCACCGGCTGGAACGGCGGTGAAGCCGAGTCGCTGGACGCCATCACCCCGCTGTACGACCCCTGCTGCGGCAGCGGCACCGTAGTCATTGAGGCCGCGCAAATCGCGCTCAACATCGCACCGGGCTTGCTGCGCCGCTTTGCGTTCGAGAAGATGGTGCCCTTTCAGCCCCACGTGTGGACCGCCATCCAGGACGAAGCCGAGCGCGCCATGCGCCATTGGCCCGAAGGGCAGGCGCCCATCGTGTTTGGCAGCGATGTGTCGTTTCGCATGGTCGACTTCGCCCAGCGCAACGCCGAGCGCGCGGGCGTGGCCCACGCCATCGAACTGCGCGGTGGCGACGCACTGCAACGCCTGCCCCCCATCCCCAAGCCCGGTGTGATGTTGTTGAATCCGCCCTATGGCGAGCGCATTGCCGCCGCCGGTGTGGCTGGCCAAAGCGCTGAAGACCGTGCCGACGCCCGCACCCAGCGCATGGAGCCGCGCGCTGCGCGCACCTTCACGCTCAGGGCTGGGCCAGCGGTGGCGGGTCGTCAAGCCGCCGAAGCCTCGCGGCAGGGCCGTCAAGAACCCGACCTCTCACGGCAAGGCCGCGAGAGCGCCCAGATGGCCGACGGCGGCGACGGCAGCGAATTCTTCCAGCAACTCGCCGCGCACTGGAAAACCCACTACGCCGGTTGGAGCGCCTGGCTGCTCACGCCCGACCTGAAACTGCCCGGCAAGATGCGCTTCAAAGAGTCGCGCCGTGTACCCCTGTGGAACGGCCCCATCGAATGCCGCCTTTTCCGCTTCGACCTCACCGCCCGCCGCCAACCGCCCAAGCCCGAAGACCCGCCCTTGCCGCAGGGTTGAGACTCAGTGGTTCCCTACACCACAACAGCACCTGTTGCCCAAGCCCTGCGAACCCATACCCCATGCCGCAAGACCTTTGTGCATCGCCGTCCCTGTCGCTCGTGCTCGACACCAACATCGTGCTGGACCTGTTCGTGTTCGCCGACCCCGCCACCGCCGCGCTGCGCACAGCCATTGATGGCGATGCCCACCGGTGGCTGGCCACCGAGGCCATGCGCGAAGAGTTGGCCCGCGTGCTGACGTATCCCAACATCGCGAAGCGTCTGAACCATCGCGGGCTGACGTCCGTGGTCGTGTTGGACGGGTTCGACCAGCGTGTCAGCGCCTTGCCCGCAGCCCCCAAAGCGGCCTACACCTGCAAAGACCCAGACGACCAGAAATTCATCGACCTGGCCGCCGCCCACCGCGCCACTCTGCTCAGCAAAGACGCCCATGTGCTGTCCATGACCAAACGGCTGGCACGGCTGGGCGTGGCGGTGAGCCGACAGTGGATACCTGCTTGTACCACCCCTGCCCAAGCGGTCATGGCCGAGCCGCCGCATGGGGTTTCAGTCGCCCGCTGATCCCTCCGTTTTCGCCGCCCACAGCACTTTTGATTGCCATCTATTTATGAAAACCGTTATCCGCGCCTTCTTTAAAACCTTGCGCACCGTGCTCGGTCCCTTCATGCTGCTCAAAGAGCGACTCACCCAGCCCAGCGGCATGGTGCGCGAGCCCTCTGTGCAAACCACTGTCAATCTCCAGTGCAAAAACATCGC
>JAUXXN010000678.1 GCA_030684755.1 Hydrogenophaga sp. | reverse complement strand
CTCGGTCTGCATTTCGGCCAATTTGTATCGGGTGTTCTGAAACGCGGCCACGGTCTGGCCAAACACCTTGCGGTCTTTCACATAGGCCACCGTCCATTCGATGGCGGCCTGCGCGGCCGCGACGGCGCCAATTGCGATCTGCAACCGTTCCCAGGGCAATTGCTCCATCAGGCAGATGAAACCCCGGCCCTCAAAGGCTTCGCCACCCAACAGGTTCTCCGCCGGCACACGCACGTTGTCAAAGAACAACTCGGACGTGTCTTGTGCCTTCATGCCCAGCTTCTTCAGGCGCTTGCCTTTCTCGAACCCCGGCATGCCACGCTCGATGAGCAGCAGGCTGGTTCCCTTGGCACCCGCTGCCGGGTCGGTTTTGGCGACCACGATCACCAGATCGGCGTGCCAGCCGTTGGTGATGAAGGTTTTGCTGCCGTTGAGCACATAGCTGCCGTCGGGCTGCTTGATGGCCGAGGTCTTTACGCCCTGCAGGTCGCTGCCAGCAGCCGGCTCGCTCATGGCAATCGCGCCCACCATATCGCCGCTGGCCAGCAGCGGCAGGTACTTTTGCTTCTGTGCCTCGGTGCCGTAATGCAGGATGTAAGGTGCCACGATTTCGCTGTGCAGCCCGTAGCCGATGCCGCTGAAACCGCCGCGCGCCAGCTCTTCCATCTGCACCACCGAGTACAGCTTGTCGGCGTCCGAGCCGCCATAGGCTTCGGGCATGGTCATGCACAAAAAGCCGTTCTCGCCAGCCTTGTTCCACACGGCGCGGTCCACATAGCCCTGCTCTTCCCAGGCCTCATGAAAGGGCGCGATTTCTTTGTCCATGAAGCGGCGAAAGCTGTCGCGAAAGGCTTCGTGGTCGGCGTTGAAAAGGGTGCGGTCGATCATGGTGTCACCTATCAGACTGGGTGGGGGTTATTTTTACAAAGCAAACGCTTGGCAAAAGTCTATACTGTTCCGACCGTTCCATCCAGAGGAACGCCATAGGGTCAGTTCCCAAGGAGACAGCATGAGTGAAGCCTACGTTTTTGATGCGATCCGCACGCCGCGCGGCAAGGGCAAGAAGGACGGCAGCCTGCATGAGGTGAAGCCCGTCAACCTGCTGGCAGGCCTGCTATTCGAACTGCAGCGCCGCAACGACCTGGACACCGCCGCCGTGGACGACGTGGTGATGGGCGTGGTCTCGCCCATTGGCGAGCAGGGCTCGGTGCTGCCCAAGGTGGCGGCGCTAAAAGCCGGTTGGGACTGGCGCTGCTCGGGGGTGCAGATCAACCGCTTCTGCGCCTCGGGCCTCGAAGCAGTGAACATGGCCGCCATGAAGGTGAAGAGCGGCTGGGAAGACCTGGTGGTGGCCGGCGGCGTGGAGAGCATGAGCCGCGTGCCCATCGGTTCAGACGGGGGCGCCTGGGCGCAAGACCCAGAGACCAACAGTGCCACGCTGTTCGTGCCACAGGGCATCGGGGCCGACCTGATCGCCACCCTCAACGGCTTCAGCCGCGCCGATGTAGACGCTTTCGCACTCGAATCGCAGAAACGCGCCACGGCCGCGCGGGCCGCCGGGTACTTTGACAGCTCGGTGGTGGCGGTGAAAGATGCATTGGGCCAGACCATTTTGGCGCAAGACGAATTTATCAAACCCAACACCACGCTGGAAGGTCTGGGCGGGCTCAAGGCCGCTTTTGAGCAGCTCGGCGCGATGGGTTTTGATGCGGTCGCGCTGCAACGCTACCCGCAAGTGGAGCGCATCCACCACGTGCACCACGCGGGCAACTCGTCGGGCATCGTGGACGGAGCCGCGGCCATCCTGATCGGTAGCGAAGCCGCCGGCAAGACGCATGGCTTCACGCCCCGGGCCCGCATCGTCTCGGTAGCGCTCTCGGGCGCCGACCCGACCATCATGCTCACCGGGCCCATGCCGGCCGCGCGCAAGGCGCTGGCCAAGGCGGGCCTCACCATTGACCAGATCGACCTGTTTGAGGTCAACGAGGCCTTTGCCGCAGTGCCCATGAAGTTTATGCAGGAGCTGGGTGTGCCGCACGAAAAGGTGAACGTGAACGGGGGCGCGATTGCGCTGGGCCACCCGCTGGGTGCGACCGGCGCCATGATCCTGAACACGCTGATTGATGAGTTGCACCGCACAGGCAAGCGCTACGGATTGGCCACGTTGTGTGTCGGCGGCGGCATGGGCATTGCCACCATCGTTGAACGCGTCTGACCAACAGCGGAGAGCACGAACATGATCACGAAAACCATCCGCTACGACCTGGCCAATGGCATTGCCACCATCACCTTCGACGAGCAAGGCTCGCCGGTCAACACCATGTGCCTGCAGAGGCAGGACGACCTGGACGCCATCGCAGCGCAGGTGGCGCGCGACAAGGCCCACCTCAAAGGCATCGTGCTCG
>JAUXXN010000677.1 GCA_030684755.1 Hydrogenophaga sp. | reverse complement strand
TTCGGTCTGCCAATAGTTGTCCACAATGGGCTTGCCCAGCTCGTCTGAAATCCATTTGGCGGTGGTCTCGTCCAGGGGTTCGCCAGCCAAAAACAGCGCCTTGAGGCTGGACAGATCGTATTTTTTGATGAATGACGAGTCGTATTTCTTGAGCACACGCACCGCCGTGGGTGCGCTGAACATCACGGTGACCTTGTACTTTTCGACCAACTCCCACCAGATACCGGCATCGGGCCGGATGGGCAAGCCCTCGTACATGATGGTGGCCATGCCGCCAATCAGCGGGCCGTAAATTATGTAGCTGTGGCCCACCACCCAGCCGATGTCGCTGGTGGAGAAATAGGTTTCTCCCGGCTCACCCATGTAAATGTGCTTCATGGACGCAGCCAGCGCCACAGTGTAGCCACCGGTATCGCGCTGTACACCCTTGGGCTTGCCGGTGGTGCCGCTGGTGTAGAGCGTGTAGCTGGGGTGTGTGGCATCGACCCATTCGCAGGGCACCACGGTGTCCATGTGCTCGGCGCGTGCAGCGGCATAGTCCAAATCGCGGCCATCTACAGCGTTGTAAGCCGCCAGGCCCCGGTTGACCATGACCACCTTGGTGGGCTTGTGGGCCGAGAGTCGGATGGCCTCGTCCAGCAGCGGTTTGTACTCAACCACCTTGCCGCCTCGCGAACCCGCGTCGGCGCTGACGATGGCCACGGGTGAGGCGTCTTCAATGCGACTGGCCAGCGAATGACTGGCAAAACCACCAAAAACCACCGAGTGAATAGCGCCAATGCGCACGCAAGCCAGCATGGCGAACGCAGCTTCTGGAATCATGGGCATGTAGATCAGAACCCGGTCACCCTTCTTCACACCCTGATCCACCAAGATGGCGGCCATGCGCTGCACTTCGGCGTGCAGTTCGCGAAAGCTGTAAATCTTTTCGACGTTGGTCTCGGTGGAGACGAAGATCAGCGCGTTTTGATCGGCCCGGTCTTTCAGGTGGCGGTCCACCGCGTTGTGGCACAAATTGGTTAAACCGCCCTCAAACCAGCGCGCAAACGGAGGGTTGTCGTAGTTGCAAACCCGGTCAAAGGGCTTGTGCCAGTCAACCAACTCAGACTGCTCGGCCCAAAAAGCGTCACGGTCTTCGATCGAACGGCGGTGAAATTCGGCGTAGCCCTGGGGATTGCTCATGAGAGTCTCCTGCGTGGTGGTTTTATACAAATGCAGATGTCGGCCGCCCAGACTATTCCCGGCGGCTCAAACTGAATTCATAATTATGGAGTCCAGACTTGCGAGAGTCTGACATCACACGAACGCGGTCATGAAAATGAGGCATAAGCTAGACAAACAGCGTCAATACTGATGTGCGCCTACTGCGTCTCAAAAAGTTGTCTGACAACGAGATGGTCAGAAAGCAAAACGCCAGCAGTCGTTAAAAATGCTTACTCGATCTGTCTGCGGCTTTACTTGATCAGTGCGTGCACATCGCGAAACAGCGGGTGATCGGCTGTGCGAAGCCATTCAAAAGCCACCATTTCGGTTGTGATCAGCTCAGCACCTGCTCCTGCCAAGCGGTCAAACGCGGCATCTCGGTTGCGCTCGGTACGCGAGCTGCATGCGTCGGTCACCACCCACACATCCAACTCCTGCTCTATCAATTCAAGCGCTGTCTGTAGCAAACACACATGGGCCTCACAGCCAGCCAACACGATAGTGGCTCGTTCGGGTGTGGGCGCTGCGGGCTTCTGAAGGTGCTTGGGCAGGCTTCGCGCGTTGCCACCCGCCGGACGTGACGGTGGACGAAGCCAGTCCACCAGGCCATCCGACACCGCTCCAAAATGCATTTTTTCCAATGTTTTATTGCACAGGTTGCGCAGCTCGGGTGGGTTGAGACCCAGCTTCTGTGGATTTTGCTCGGTACCCCACACCGGCACCTCCAACAACTGGGCGATACGTGCAAGACGCAGTGCATTGGCCAGCACTTGTGGGCCTTCAAAAATGGCAGGCATGAGGCGGGGCTGGTAGTCAACCAGCACCAGTTGAGAATCTGTGGCTTCAAGCAACATAACAATCTTTCTACTAATCAAACCAAAGAAACCGATTTTCGAAGCTCAACGGACAACACCCTGTCAAACACAACACCTGCTCAGCGCAGTGCTTGGAAGGCGGATGGCGCGGCCCCACAACAGTTTCAGCCCGATGGTCCAGGCCGCTGTTCACAAACTCCAACCCTGTGTTTCAACCGCTGACAACGGCTGCGAGAGCACACGCTCTGGAATTTCCCACACCAACACCTGCGGCGGTGAATTCAAAATTTCCTCACCTGTCAAAT
Source organism: Hydrogenophaga sp. (assembly GCA_030684755.1). Taxonomy (GTDB): domain Bacteria; phylum Pseudomonadota; class Gammaproteobacteria; order Burkholderiales; family Burkholderiaceae_C; genus Hydrogenophaga. Next base: position 426 of record JAUXXN010000677.1, on the reverse strand, counting down.
AACCACTCATGGAAGTGGCAAAACCCCCACCGTCCTTAGACATGTTCAAGACCTCGGCCGAGAGGTGTTGCTGCAATGCCCCATGGAAGTTGGCTCGACGTGAGTAAGATGTTCCAACCAGCACAACCGGTACGGTGACATCATCCAGCAAGCCCCCTTGGACCTTTTCACCAGCCACCACTGTGGTTTGCACGCGCTCAACGTCAGGATTGGGCCGAAACCAATCGGGCACGTCGCTCAGGCCGATCAACCGAAGCAAATCACCTACCCGGGTTTCACTTGATGGCGCCAACTCTGTCTTGAACCGTACTTCGGACAAATCAGGGACGAGCTCCCGAACGCGACGAGCCACGGCTTGCGCCACGAGATCGGCACCCTCTTGGTTCCAGTGGGTATCTGTTCTGTAAAACAATGGCTTGCGTGTTG
>JAUXXN010000674.1 GCA_030684755.1 Hydrogenophaga sp. | reverse complement strand
GTCGGTGGCTACCGCGCGAAACGGGGTGGGGAGCCCGTCGAATGTGGCCAGGTGGCGGGTGGACAGGGTGTAGCGCCGCAGCAGCACTTCCAGCGAGCGGGTGGACATAGCGCCACTGGGCAGGCGAAATTCGCCGTCGCGAAAGCCCAGCTGCAACACCGGCGAGAGTTCAAAGTCTTCTTCCTTGCGGCGTTGCGAGAGCAACTGGCGCGGCTCGCGGCGTTCAAACAGGTCGCCCCATTGCACCGCCAGAATCTCACGCTCCAGCTCGTCGGCGCTCATGCCACTGGCGTAAAGACCGCCCACGATGGCGCCCATTGAGGTGCCCACGATCAGGTCCACTGGCACCTGCGCAGCCTCCAGCGCCTTGAGTACGCCCACATGCGCAAACCCGCGAGCGCCACCGCCAGAGAGCACCAACCCCACCACCGGGCGGGTGGCCGACGGTGCGCTGGTGTCGGTCTGGGCACCGGGCTCGGCGGCCCAGAGCGGCGCTGCCAGCGTGCAGGCGGTCAGCCCGATCAGCAGCCAACGGTGCAGCGGGCGAGAGAGCAGACGATCGGTTGGCATGGGTGAGCGCAGGAGGGAGGAGTCGGGGACCACACGCAGGACTGTGCGTGGAAGCATAAAGTGTAGGGGGCGTGTCCCGCATTGGGCATGCCTACCCAGACGGTGCGCTTTTTTCGTGGTAATTTGCCTACCCACCCGTTTCCGACGGCCTGGCTCCATGCCCCACACCGGGTGCTTTGGGCCGTTCACACCACACACTTTTCAACCACCATGAGCGACATCCTCGTCCACACCGAAGCCGGTGTTTGCACACTCACGTTCAACCGTCCTGACAAGAAAAACTCCATCACCACAGCCATGTACGGCGCTTTGGCCGACGCCCTGCAGGCGGCTGAAGCCGACGCCGCTGTGCGCTGCGTGGTTTTTCAGGGTGTCGAGACAGTGTTCACCGCCGGTAACGACATTGGCGATTTTCTGAACAACCCGCCCGCCACACTCGACTCGCCGGTGTTCCGCTTTCTGCGGGGCATCGCGCAGTTTCCCAAGCCCGTCATTGCCGCCGTGTGTGGCCCGGCGGTGGGCATTGGCACCACGCTGCTGTTCCATTGCGACCTGGTTTATGCCGGTGACAACGCGGCGTTTTCGATGCCCTTTGTGAATCTGGGCCTGTGCCCGGAAGCCGCTTCCAGCGTGCTGGTTCCGCAGATGCTGGGCTACCACCGCGCCGCCGAAGCGCTGTTGCTGGGCGAGCCCTTCATGGCCGAGGCGGCGCTGGAGGTGGGTCTGGTCAACCGCGTGTTGCCCCCGACTGAAACCGCAGGCTACGCCCAGAGCGTGGCACGCAAGCTGGCGGCCAAGCCCATCAGTTCGCTCATCGAGACCAAGCGCCTGATGAAAAAAGGCCAGTCGCAGCAGGTGATGGCGACCATGGCCGAGGAAGGCCAGAGCTTTGGCCGCATGCTCAGCGAGCCCGCCGCGCGCGAGGCTTTCACTGCGTTTATGGAACGCCGCAAGCCTGATTTTTCGCAGCTTTGAGCATTCAACGTGGCGCCGTCGAAAGACGGTGGGCTGTCAGGTTTTTAGCAGACGCTTAAGCTTTGGGGTGAAGCAGCGCACTTGTAGCCGCTGCACCCTTTACATCAGGACGACCATCATGGACGATGACCGCTGCTGCGGCACAGGCACTTGCATCATCAACGACGAAGGTTTTTGCTGGTGCGGCCAGCAATGGAACGGCGAGCGCATGTGCTTCCCTGACAAGCCTGCGTCAACGCCAACCGGGGAAACCACAGACCCGGCCAGACCCAGCGACAGCGCCGACGACTGACCCGCCCTCGTGCCCGGGCCGTTATGCGGGAAAACGCAGCGGCGCATCGCCCGGCTGCCACACCGGGTACTTTTGCATGCTGGCCGCAAACAAGGGGCTGGCCTGCCAGTGTTCCAGCCAGCGCCGTGTGGCGACCCAAGGTGTGGATTCCCACCACGCACGGTCCACCGCAGCAAACTGCCGCACCAACGGAAAAACCGCCGCATCGGCCCAACACGGGCCGGTGTGGCCCAGGTGCCCGCTGGCTTGCAGGGCGGTATCCAGCGGCTCGATCAGGCAGCGCACCGCCTCGTCGCGGTGGGCTTGTTGGCTGCGCTCGGGGTGGCGCTCGGCGTATTTGTAACGGTCCAGCCCGTGTTTGAAGTCGCCGTCTGCGGTGGCTACCCACTGGCGTGAGGTGGCGCCGTCGCCCTGAGCCAGCCACTGCGCGTCATCGGTTTGCGCCAGCGCCCAGTGCATGATGTCCAAGCTTTGCGTCAACACCCGCCCGGTCTCAAGCACCAGCACCGGTACCGTGGCCCGTGGCGACACCGCCATCAGCTCGGCTGGCTTGCGTTTCAGGTCCACCTCGCGCAGTTCCACGGTGATGCCAGCCTGGCACAGCGCCAGCCGTGCTCGTATCGCATAAGGGCAGCGGCGAAACGAATACAAAATGGGCCGCGCTTCTGCCATGGCAGCACCGGTGCTCTCAACCCACCAAGGCGGCGTAGGCTTGGCGCGTGGGCGGCGACACGGCGGTCAACACCTGCTCGTGTGCCGTTTTGTGCCGCGCCAGCAACCGCGCCGACGCGACCGCCTTGGAGCGGCAATACCAGTGGCAGCTGTGCTGAAAAAGATACAACTCGGCTGAAAGCATGAAGGCCTGTTCTTTGCGGCCCAGACCCGCTGTGTTTTGCACCGCACGGGCAAAACCCTGGGCATGAATCGCCATCAGTTTTCGAAGGTCAAAGGTGGCTGTCGGCAACCAGCGACTCACCAACGGCACCGCCAGCGGCCAGCGCAGCACGCGGGCCTGCTCGTCGCCCATGCGGGCCATGTCGGCGGCCAAGCGGCCCAGCTGATCGCTCACCGACTGTTCGGTACTTGCCAGCATGCGCCAGATGGGCTCGCTGCGCTGCGGATCGCTCTCGCTCAGTGCCCGCAAATAGCCCTCAGTGAGTTGCTCCATCAGCTTTTCCAGCTGGTACTTTTGCAGGTAACTGCTCAGAAGGCCAATGCGCTGGCGCTGTTCCATGTTTTTCAGCACGAGAGCGCCCACGCCCAAAGCCAGCAAGATAAGGTAAGTGTCCATCCCGCTATTGTCGCCCCGCGTGCAGCGGGCAAAGAAAAACCCCAGGGCTTTCGCGCTGGGGCTTGTGTCACCGGGTGGCTGCGGCGCTGGGCAGCTGCCGGGTGGGGTTTTTGGGGTTTATTGCATTTGCTGAATGCCGGCCAGCAGCCAGCCGCTGGAGCCGTGGCGGGACTTGGTCAGGTGCCAGATTTCGTCAAACGCTTCCGTGGTGGTGCTGTCGTCTTCACGGGTTTCGCCGGTAAAGCGCACGCTGACCACATAGCCGTCGGCGTTTTCTTCCACGTCGATCACGTCGCCGTCAATACGCACCACGTCGGTGTGCTGGTTGGCGCCACCACGGTCGGACAGGTCCATTTTCAGTTCGGCAAACATCTCGGGTGTGGTGAACTGGCGCAAATCGTCCAGGTTGCCCGTGTCATTGGCGGTTTGCATGCGAATGAAGTTGACCTTGGCGTTGCGCACAAAGCTGGCCACATCAAAGTCGGCAGGAATGCGGCTGTTGCTGGCTTGAGCGCCCACACCGGCACCGATGCCTGCACCAATGCCCGAACCGATGCTGGAACCCGTGCCGGTGGCTGCGGGCGCTGGCATGGCGGTTTGGTACGCGTTTTGGTAGCTGGGGGCTTGTGGCGCACCGCCACCCGCTGCACCCGCGCCGGCATAGGCCATGCCGCCGTTGGCGCCAGCACGGGCCATGGCGCGCTTGCGCATCACAAAGCCCACCACCGCCAGCACCGCCATGATCAGCAGGCCGATCATGAGCATGTTGCCCAGGGCTTCACCAAAGCCCAAGTGCGAAGCCAACGCCATCAGGCCCAAGCCAGCGGCCAAGCCAGCGATGGGGCCCATCCACTTGCTGCGCGAAGAGGCGGCAGCCGCCGCCGGTGCGGCAGCCGCAGCGCCCGGGGCGGCTGACGGGGTTTGGGCCGGTGTTGCGTTGGGCGCGCGTGCGGGTGGTGAGGCATCGCGCTGCATGCCCGTGGACTTGCCGCCGCCGACACGCTTGGCTTCGGCGTCCACCGCCACGGTGGACAGGCCCAGGGCAAACACCATGGCCAGCAGAGAAAGGGTCTTCTTCATCAAGGTCTCCATTGAAAAGGGATTGAAACGGTCTACACAGTAA
>JAUXXN010000672.1 GCA_030684755.1 Hydrogenophaga sp. | reverse complement strand
TGGCCACAGAGCCTGAAATGGCAACCGATATTGCGCCGCGAATTCTGCAGTCGACCCGGGCTATCAACGAGCTGTTTGATTCGCTGTTTGACCTGACGCGCATTGATGCCGGCAACTACAAATTGCGGTTGCAGTATGTGGATGTGCAGCAGTTGTTTGCAGACGTGGTGTTGCAGTTTGAGCCGGTGGCTACAGGCAAATCCCTCAAGTTGCGTACCCACGCTCGCCCGACCACCCTTTGGGCCGATCCGGTGGTGTTGCGGCGCATCTTGGGTAACCTGGTATCCAACGCTCTTCGGCACACGCACAAAGGTGGCGTGTTGCTGGGGCTGCGTCACCGCTCAGACATGTTGGTGTTTGAGGTGTGGGACACGGGAGTAGGCATTGCCCGGGAGCACCAACAAGCCATTTTTCAAGAATTTTTTCGGGTCTCTCAGCACCAGGGTACCGAGGACAGTCTGGGTCTTGGGCTCACGATCGTGTCCAAACTCGCCACCATGATGGGTTATCAGCTGGCGCTGCAGTCGGTCGTTAACCAAGGCAGTGTTTTCCGACTCATGCTGCCGGTTTACACGAAGGCCGACAAGGAGGCTGCCGAAGACGGCAGCGGTGCGTTGAATCCCGATGCGATGGGATCGCGTTGAACCCAGATATCGCGGAAATAGCTACAGGTCGAGCAAACCCGCAGAACGGGCCAGGTGGCTGGCCTGCGAGCGGCTTTTGACGTTGAGCCGACGAAACAACCGCCAGAGGTGGACTTTGACGGTGTGTTCGCTGATCTGCAGCTGCTCTGCAATGTCGCGGTTGCTCAGCCCCCTGTCCAGCATGCCGAGCAGTTGCTTTTGACGTTTGGAGAGTTTGTCGGGAATGGTGGGCGTGTTTTCGTCTTCCACTTCTTCGGTCAAAAACTCGCGCAGCACTTTGGCAATCAGAGCAGGCCCCGTCGATTTTTCGACATAGGCATCTGCACCGGCTTCACGGGCCAAGTCTTCGTAGTCGGCGGCAGGCGAGGCCGACAGCACGATCAACGAGGTGTCGGGCAACATCTGCCGCACTTCGCGCACACCCGAAACGCCGTGGGTATCGGGCAATTTCAGGTCCAAGCACACCAGCTCGGGTTCACCGTGTTCGACAATGGCTTGTCTCACAGTTGCAAGCCGTTCCAGCTCGATCACCTGGGCGGATGAGCGCAGTCGGCGCAACAACATCACAACGGCTTCGCGCATCAGTGGGTGATCGTCGATGACAAAAATACTCATGACAGGCGGTGTTGTGTGCAAAGTTTTCAAGTTATCCAGCATATCGACAAAGTGGGCTAGGTGAAAGTGCCTGGCGTTCACAAGACTGAACGGTTGCAAGGTCAGTTTGCAGCCTCGCTGAAGTGGCTCAGGGCCAGGGTCACGGCTTCGGTGTCGGCTTTGACACTGAGTTGGCTCTGGTGTTCGGCCAAGGCGCTGAGCCCGTTTTTCTGTAAGTGCGCCACGGTCTGGGCGGCTTCTTTGGGCGATGCAAAACCGGTGCTTTGCAGCAGCAGCTGGCCTTTGGCGTCAATGAGTTTGAAGTAGAACAGACCATCGACTTCGCGGTATTGCTTGAAGCTGGGTGCGGCCAGTTTGGCGCTTTTGCTGGCTTTGCGGGTATCGGCCAGGTTGTCCAAGGCGCGCAGCCCCACGGCATGGCGCAGGCGGGCGGTGAACGGGGTGGCCACGGCGCGGGCTTTTTCGGCGCCCATTTTCAGGGTTTTTTCGATTTGGGCGGGGTTTTGAATCAGCTCGTCGTACACCGCACGCATGGGGGAAATTTCGGTATCCAAGCGCTCAAACAGCACCTGTTTGGCCTCGCCCCAGGCGATGCCGTTGGCGTAGGCCTGGGCTAGGGCGGCGGTTTCTTCGGCGGATGCAAAGGCTTGGTAGAGCTGGAACAGGGCCGAGCCTTCGGTGTCTTTGGGCTCGCCGGGTGCGCGGGAGTCGGTGACGATGCCCATGATGAGCTTCTTCAACTGTTCGCGTGGCGCAAACAGCGGAATGGTGTTGTCGTAGCTCTTGCTCATCTTGCGGCCATCGAGCCCCGGCAGCGTGGCCACATGGGCTTCAATGGCGGCCTCGGGCAGGGTGAAATGATCGCCGTACAGGTGGTTGAAGCTGGCCGCCATGTCGCGCGCCATTTCAATGTGCTGGATTTGGTCGCGGCCCACGGGCACTTGGTGGGCGTTGAACATCAAAATGTCAGCGGCCATCAGCACCGGGTACATGAACAGGCCTGCGGTCACGCCGGCGTCGGGCTCTTCACTGGCGGCGGTATTTTTGTCCACCGAGGCTTTGTAAGCATGGGCGCGGTTGAGCACACCTTTGCCGGTGACACAGGTCAAGAACCAAGTGAGTTCGGGAATTTCGGGAATGTCGGACTGGCGGTAGAACGTGACCTGTTCAGGGTCCAGACCACAGGCAAGCCAGGTGGCGGCAATTTCCAAGGTGGAGCGCTGCACGCGGGACGGGTCGCCCACTTTGATGAGGGCGTGGTAGTCGGCCAGAAAGTAGAAGCTGTCGACATGGGGCAAGCGGCTGGCGCGCACCGTGGGGCGCACAGCGCCCACATAGTTGCCCAAATGGGGGGTGCCTGAGGTGGTGATGCCGGTGAGGACGCGCAAGGTTTTCATGAACGGGAGCGGTGGCTATAGCGGTTAGAGGATCAACATGCGCAAAGGAGTGAGCAGCAGTTCAATGGCGCTGTTGGTCAGTGACATGAGCGGGCGCAGCCAGAGGTTGCCCACCACGCCCGAAATGACGAGCGCCATGACGATGAAAAACCCCCAGGGCTCTACACGCGACACGAGTTCGGCTTGTTTCCAAGGCAGCAGGCCGACCAGAATGCGCCCACCGTCCAGCGGGGGCAGGGGAAACAGGTTGAAGGCGAACATGACCAAATTGACCATGATGCCGGCCCGGCACATCTGCAAAAAGAAACGCTCTTCAATGCCGACGGCCACCAGCACATAGAGCAGCACCGTCCACAAAACGGCTTGAATCAAGTTGGCACCCGGCCCGGCCAGCGCCACCCACACCATGTCTCTTTTGGGGTTGCGCAGACGGCTGAAGTTGACCGGCACCGGCTTGGCGTAGCCAAACAAAAATGCCCCCGAGGTGGCAAAGTACAGCAGCAGCGGCATGGCGATGGTGCCGAGCGGGTCGATGTGTTTGACCGGATTCAGGGTGATGCGCCCCAGCATGTAGGCGGTGTTGTCACCGTAATGCCGCGCCGCATAGCCATGGGCTGCCTCGTGTACTGTGATGGCAAACAGCACGGGGATGGCGTAGATGGCAATGGTCTGAACGATCTGGGCGAAATCCATGGCTGCGGTGTTGGGCAAATTGCTATTGTCCCAGATGGCACCATGGGCTGCGCAGTTTGGGTGGTGGCTTCACCTTTTTTGTGCAAGACCGGCTGCGGGTGTTGCTTACATGCCCAGCCGTGCCAGTGCACCTTGCCCTTGGCGTACCAATTCGGGCTCACCGCCGCTGCCCATGGAGGTGAGGTCGATCACGGTGGTGGGCTCTAGGGCGCAGGCACCGGTGTTGATCACGCCAGCCAAATCGTGTTCAAAGCGTTCACGGATGTCGTGCGCGTCGTTCAGCGGGTCGGTTTCGCCTGGGGGGATGAGTGTAGTAGCCAGCAGCGGAGCGTTGTGCAGCGCCAGCAACGCCTGCAAGGCGGGGTGGTTGGGCACGCGCAAGCCAATGGTTTTGCGCGATGGGTGGCTCAGGCGCCGTGGCACTTCTTTGCTGGCTTCCAGAATGAAGGTGTAAGGCCCAGGTGTGGCTTGTTTCAGCAGTCGGTACTGCCGGTTGTCCACCCGGGCGTAGCTGGCGAGTTCGCTCAGGTCGCGGCACAGCAGCGTGAGGTGGTGTTTGTCGTCCACCTGGCGGATGCGGCGCAGCCGGTCGGCGGCGGCTTTGTCGTCGAGGTGGCAGACCAGCGCGTAGCTGGAATCGGTGGGCACGGCCAGCACACCGCCGCGCTCCAGCAGTTGCACCGCTTGCTTGAGCAGCCGGGGTTGCGGGTTGTCGGGGTGGACGTCAAAAAACTGGGACATGACCTTGTCAGGCTTTCACTGGATGCGCGATTGCAGCAGTTCCCAAACCGGTGTGACGCTGCCGGGCAGGTTGGGCAGTTTGCCCATGTCGGTGTGGCTTTCTTCGGGGCTGTGGAAGTCGCTGCCGCGCGAAGCAGCCAAGCCAAACTCTTTGCAGTATTCGGCGTATTTCACATAGTCTGCGGGGCCGTGCGCGCCGGTGACCACTTCAACGCCTTGACCACCGTGCGCTTTGAATTCGGTGAACAAGGCATATTCTTCGTTGGTCGTGAATTTGTAGCGCCCGGGGTGCGCAATCACCGCCAGGCCGCCAGCGCCGGTGATCCATCCCACGGCGTCGCCCAGTGTGGCCCAGCGGTGCGGCACAAAGCCGGGTTTGCCGTCGTTGATGTATTTGCGGAAAACTTCATTGGTGTCGCGGCAAATGCCGGCTTCCACCAAGTAGCGCGCAAAGTGGGTGCGTGAAATGAGTTCGGGGTTGTCCACGTATTTCAGTGCGCCTTCGTAAACACCGGGGATGCCCACGCGAGCCAGGTCGTCGCTCATGGCGCGGGCGCGCTGTTCGCGTCCGCCCCGGGTGGCGTACAGCCCCTGCACCAAGGCGGGGTGGCTGGTGTCCATACCCAAGCCCACGATGTGTACTGTGGCGCCGGCAAAGGTGACAGAAATTTCGGTGCCGGTGATGTAGGGCAGACCTACCGCTCGGGCGGCTTGCTGCGCCCGGGCTTGGCCGCCAATTTCGTCGTGGTCGGTGAGGGCCCACAGTTCCACGCCGTTGGCTTTGGCGCGCTGCGCCAAAGCCTCGGGCGTGAGCGTGCCGTCGGACACGGTGGAATGGCAGTGGAGGTCGGCGTTGAGTAGGTGGTTCACAGTGAGATTTTAGGTTTGGCTTAAAACCCGTACAGATGCAAAGCCGTAGCCGGAGCTTTCAGCTCCGGTTTTCCTGGAGCTGGAAGCGCCAGCTACTTGCACCGGTTACTTAGCCCGTGTTGCGCAACCCCGCCGCAATGCCGTTGATGGAAATGTGGATACCCCGACCCACTTTTTCATCGCGTTCGGCTAGATTTTCTCGACTGCGGTAGCGGCGAACCAGTTCCACTTGCAGGTGGTGCAGCGGGTCAATGTAGGGGAAACGGTGGCGGATAGAGCGTTGCAGCGCCGCGTTGTTCACCAGCCGCTGCGCTTCGCCGGTGATGAGTGCCAGCGCCTCGGAGGTGCGGTGCCATTCGGCCTCAATGGCACTGAACACCTGGGTGCGCAGTTTTTTGTCTTGCACCAGCTCGGCGTAGCGCGAGGCCAGTGCCAGGTCGCTCTTGGCCAGCACCATGTCCATGTTGGACAGCAAGGTGCTGAAAAACGGCCACTGTTTCACCATTTTTTTCAACAAGGCGGTTTGTTTGGCCACACCGGCTTCGCCGTCGCGGTTCAAAAATGCCTGTACGGCGGAACCAAAGCCGTACCAGCCGGGCAAGGTCAGGCGGCATTGGCCCCAGCTGAAGCCCCAGGGAATGGCGCGCAAGTCTTCAATTTTTTGTGTGGCCTTGCGCGAGGCGGGGCGCGAGCCGATGTTGAGCTCGGCAATTTCGCGGATCGGGGTGGAGGCAAAGAAGTATTCGGCGAAGCGCGGGGTGTCGTATACCAGCGCCCGGTAAGAGGCCATGCTGTGTGTAGACAGTTCGTTGGCCGCTGCCAGAAATGCCGCTGGCGGATTGCGGGTGGGTTGCAGCAGCGTGGCTTCCAGGGTGGCAGCCACCAGGGTTTCAAGGTTGCGTCGGCCAATTTCGGGGTTGGCGTATTTGGAGCCGATGACCTCACCCTGTTCGGTCAGGCGGATCTGACCGCGCACCGTGCCGGGTGGCTGGGCCAAGATGGCTTGGTAGCTGGGGCCGCCGCCCCGGCCCACGGTACCGCCCCGGCCATGGAACATCCGCAACTGGATGGGCTGATGGTTCTCTGCATTCAGGGCGTCAAACAGCTCCACCAGTGCAATTTCGGCGCGGTACAGCTCCCAGTTGCTGGTGAAAATGCCGCCGTCTTTGTTGCTGTCGGAGTAGCCGAGCATGATGTCTTGCTCGCTGTAGCCGGTGGCGTGGCCGCGCTGCACCATGGCGCGCACGCCGGGCAGGGCGTAGTAGTCGCGCATGATGGGTGCGGCGTTGCGCAGGTCTTCAATGGTTTCAAACAGCGGCACCACGATCAGGTCGCTGGTGGCGTCTTCTTGCAGTAGGCCATGCATCAGGCCGGTTTCTTTTTGCAGCAGCAGCACCTCCAGCAGGTCGCTCACGGTTTCGGTGTGGCTGATGATGGCGTGGCGGATGGCGTGCGCACCAAAGCGTTGGCGTCCGCTGCGGGCGTTGTCAAAAATCGCCAATTCGTCTTGGGCGTGGGCCGAATAGGCCGCGCCGGGCACGCGCAGTGGGCGTGCGTCGTTGAGCTGGCGCAGCAACACGGCCCTCTTGCCCATTTCGTCCAGCGCGCTGTAGTGCAGCTCAATGCGGGCGGTGGCCAGCAGTTCGGCCACCACTTCTTCGTGTTTGTCCGAACTTTGGCGCAGGTCGATGGTGGCGAGGTGAAAACCAAACACCTCCACCGCGCGGATGAGTGGGTGCAGACGCGCACGCGCCAAGGCCGCGCCGTGGTGGGCCACCAACGAGGCTTCGATGGTGCGCAGGTCGGCCAGCAGTTCGTCGGCGTGGGTGTAGGGGTCTTGCGGTGCCACGGCGTGGCGCGCAGCTTCACCGCCGGTCAGTGCGTGCAGCGTAGCGGCCAGGCGGGCGTACATGCCGGTGAGTGCGCGGCGGTAGGGCTCGTCTTGGCGGTGGGCGTTGGTGTCGGGCGAGCGCTCGGCCAGCGCCTGCATGGCCGGGCTCACACGCGCCAACATGGCCGACACCGAGAGTTCCGCCCCCAATTGGTGCAGCTGGCGCAGGTGGTGGCGCAGCACCATGTCGGCCTGACTTTGCAGGGCGCGCTCTAGGGTGGCAGCAGTCACGTTGGGGTTGCCGTCGCGGTCGCCGCCAATCCATTGGCCCATGCGCAAAAACGTGGCCACCGGCGCCGTGACGGTGCCGGGCTCGCTCAGGCCTTCCTCCAGCTCGCTGTAAAGCTTGGGAATTTGCCCTAGAAAGGTGGCTTCGTAATAGCTCAGCGCGTTCTCAATCTCGTCGGACACGGTGAGTTTGGTGAAGCGCAGCAGGCGGGTTTGCCAGAGTTGGGTCACGCGGGCGCGCAGCTGGGCTTCAAGTTCGGCCTGTTCGCGGGGCAAGGGTTGTTGCTGCGTGTCGCGCTCGGCCAGCAGGTGGGCAATGGCGCGCTCGGCGTCCAGAATACTTTTGCGCTGCACCTCGGTCGGGTGGGCTGTGAGCACGGGTGAAATGTGGCTGTGGGCCAGCGTTTGCAGCACCTGTGCGGGCGCAATGCCGGCATTTTTCAGACGCTGCAGCGTCATAGCCAGGCTGCCTTCTTGCACATCACCAGCCCGTTCGTGCACAGCGCGGCGGCGGATGTGGTGGCGATCTTCGGCCAAGTTGGCCAGGTGGCTGAAGTAGGTGAAGGCTCTTATAACACTGACCGTTTGATCGCCGCTCAGTCCTTTAAGCAGTTTTTTCAGGGCTTTGTCGGCTGACTGGTCGGCGTGGCGGCGAAACGCCACCGAGAGCTGGCGAATTTGCTCGATCAGATCAAAGGCCTCGGCGCCTTCTTGTTCACGGATTACGTCGCCCAAAATACG
>JAUXXN010000670.1 GCA_030684755.1 Hydrogenophaga sp. | reverse complement strand
CGCCGGCGCAAGATGTAATGCCCCAGCGTGTCGTCTTCGGCGCTGAAGGCGTTGTGCAGGTGGCGCTTGCTGCAATTGAGCGACTGCGCGATGCGGTCGATGGACAAACCGGGGTCGCGCAGGTGCTGGCCGATGTGCTCGCGGATGCGGTCGCGAAACGCTTCGAGCTGGGTGGTGGCGCTCTCGCGCCCGGCCAGTTCCTGCAACGACAGCCGCACCAGTTCGATGATCATGGCACCCGCGCCGCGCGCGGTTGTGGCGTTCATGGCGGGCAGCTCCTGAAAGGTACTGCGCATGGCTTCGAGCGCCACGCGTGAAATGCCGCTGGCGCCGCCCACGTGGCGCGCCATCAGAGGCTCCAGCCGCAGGCCGCGCTCGGCCAGTTGTTCTCTGGGCAGCATCACGATGAGGTGTTCCACCCGCTCCGGGTTGGCAATTTCATAACTGCCCGCGGTGTCGTAAATGGCCCAGCCACCGGGCTTCACCCAGGCCTGGCGGCCTTGCTGTTCCACCGCCGCACTGCCTTGCCAAGGCGCGACGATCTTCAGGTAACTGGTGTCGCTGGCGCGTGCCAGGCGGGGGCTGCGCAGCACGCGGTGTCGGTTGGCTTCCAGCTTGGTCAGCACCACGTCACCCGCCTGCGACGCGCTCATGTGGCCGTCAAAACCGGTGTCGCCGTACAGATCGGATTCCAGTCCGCCGAAGTGCGTCCACACCCAGTCGCGCCAAGCCGCAGCGCGCTCGCCCGGGGCGACAGCGTCGGTGGTCATCAGGGGCGCGGATTTCATGGTGGGTTCTGGCTCTGGGGTGCGGAACGCAAATTATGGGTGGTCTGTTGAGCCCTTGGGGGGTGGATGGTTGAGGGTTATCCCGCATCCGTGTGCACGCTCAGACAACCCGCTTGTGCGCAGCCAGCAAAGCGCCCGGGGCAGGGCCTGCCTAGTATTCAGTGGTCCGTATTTCTCGAACACCACAGGAGACAAACCATGGTTCAAGCCAATCGCCGTCTGGTCATCAAGAGCGCCGCCGCTGCGGTGGGCGCCATGTCGTTCGCTCCCCAGCTCATGGCGCAGTCGGCGCCGGTGCGCATCGGCTATTCGATGTCGCGCACCGGCCCCTGGACGGGCGGCGCGCAGGTGAGCCAGGAGCCCAATTACCTGCTCTGGGCCGAGCAGCAAAACGCGGCGGGTGGTCTGGATGTGAAGGGTGTGAAGCGCCGTATTGAGCTGATCAGCAGCGACGACCGCAGCGATACCGAAACCGTGGTGCGGACCTACGAAAAACTCATGGGCAGCGACAAGGTCGACCTGGTGCTGCCGCCCTGGGGCTCCAACGCCAACTTCGCCGTGGCCCCGCTGGCCAACCGTTTTCAATACCCGTTCCTGGCGCCCACCGCGCTCTCGCGCCGTCTGGTGGAGATGCGCCTGCCGTATTTCTTCTTGCTGCTGCAGCAGCCCGCGCCCATGACCAACGCGCTGGTCGACATGCTCAAGGCCAACGGCGTGAAGACCGTGGCGCTGATTTATGTGGACGACCTGTTCGGCCTGGAAAACTACGCCGCCTTCAAGGTGGCGCTGCAGGGCAGCGGCATCACCATGGTGGAAGACAAGAGCTACCCCGGCGGCGTGAAGGACCTCTCGCCGGTGCTGCGCTCCATGAAGGACAAGAACCCCGACGCGTTTGTGGGTTTCACCTACCCGCCCGACACCATTCTGGCCAGCCGCCAGGCCAAGGAAGTGGGCTTCAACCCGAAGTTCTTCTACGCGTCGGTGGGTACCGCTTTCCAGCTCTACCGCAACGTGATGACCCCCGCCGGCGCCGAAGGCGTGCTGGGCATGGGCTCGTGGAACGGCAAGACCAGCCCGGGCGCCAAAGCCTACTTCGATGCACACACCAAGAAGTTCGCCGGCAAGGAACCCGACCGCTGGGCCAGCGGCGCCTGCTGGGCCGGTCTGGAGATTTTGACCAACGCCGTGAAGGCCCAGGGCCTGGACCGCAAAGCGATCCGCGATTACGTGGCCAACACCACGCACAAAACCATCATTGGCGATGTGAAGTTCAACGGCAGCGAAAACGTGGGCACGCCCGGCACCGTGGGGCAGTGGCAAAACGGGGAGTTTGAGGTGGTGTGGCCGAAGTCGGTGGCGACCGCTGCTCTCAACCCCAGCAAGCCTGTTTGGAAATAAGAGCCTTCGTTTACACGTACATCCGTTCGGGCTGAGCCTGTCGAAGCCCATCCCCACACCGTTCGCGTGAGCCCTTCGACAGGCTCAGGGCGAACGGGGTTGTGTTTCCGGCCCTCCAAATCCCATGTCCTTCTCCGCCTGGCTCGAACTCCTCGCCTCCGGCCTCATCACCGGTGGCATCTACGCGCTCGTCGCGCTCGGGCTGAACCTGCAGTACGGGCTGATGCGCATCCTCAACATCGCGCACGGCGAGTTCCTCATGGTGGGGGCTTACCTCACCTGGATGGCGCAGACCTCGCTCGGGCTGAATCCGCTCTTCATGGTGCCGGTGTCGTTCGGCATGCTGTTTGTGCTGGGCTGGTTGATCCACCGCCTGTGCTTCCGCCGCCTCACCGTCACGTCGCCCAATCTCGACATCTTTGAAGCGCGCGGGCTCATGGTGGCCTTTGGTCTCATGTTCCTGGTGCAAAACTTCGCGTCGTGGATGTGGGGCGGCGACCTGCGCGGCTACGACTTCCTGACCGAGCCGGTGCAAATTCCCCTGCCCGATGGCACGGCGCAGTTCGCCGGCAACAAGCTGCTGGTGTTTGCGCTGGCCCTGCTGTTTTCGGGCGCACTCATCGTGCTCATGCGCACCACGCTGCTGGGCAAGGGCGTGCGCGCGCTCATGCAGTCGCCCACCGGCGCGCAGCTCATGGGCATCAACACGCAGCGGCTGCACCCGCTCATGTTCGGTATCGGCCTGGGCCTGTCGGGCGTGGCCGGTGCGCTGTTGTCCATGTCTTACACCATCAGCCCGTCCATGGGCGAGCCCTACACCGTTACCGCGCTCATCGTCATTACGCTCGGCGGCTTCGGCAGCATGGGCGGCGCGCTCGCCGGTGGTCTGCTGCTCGGTGTGATCGAAGCCCTGGGCATGCATTTCACCAACCCTTCGCTCAAGGCTTTGTTGAGCTACGTCGTCTTCATCAGTGTGCTGCTCTTGCGCCCCGAAGGACTGTTCTCGCGGAAATCAAGAAAAGCATGAATTCAAGACAATTCCTCATCCGCGACCTGCTGGTCCTTTTCGGCCTCACCGGCTGGGCGCTGGCGCTGCCCAGCTTCGCCAGCGAGTTCGCCGTGTCCATGGCGCTCACCTGCCTGATGTACATCGCGCTCTCGTCGAGCTGGGCGCTGTTCTGCGGCACCACGCGGTACCTGTCGCTGGCCACATCGGCCTTCTTCGGCATCGGTGCATACACCAGCGCCATCCTGCTGGAGCAGCTGTCGTGGGTCCAGGCCATCGCCATGGGATCGTTGATCGCGGCTGCGGTGGCGGTGGTGATGGGTGCGGCCGTGTTGCACCTGCGCGGCACCTACTTCGCGGTGCTCACTTTCGGCATGACCGAACTGATTCGCCATGCCATCAGCTACTTCGAGAAGAGTGTGACTGGCACCGTGGGCCGTGTGCTCATGGTGGTGCCCGAGCGCGACACCATCTACCTCACCGTGCTCGCGCTCGCCGTGATCACGGTGGCGCTGTCCATCACCATCCGGCGCACGCGCTTTGGTCTGGCCATGCTGGGCATCGGCGCTGAC
>JAUXXN010000180.1 GCA_030684755.1 Hydrogenophaga sp. | reverse complement strand
GTAACGGCTGATGTAGTTGTTCCACTTGAAGTCGCGGTCGACTTCACCCATGTCCCAGTATTTGCTGGCCTCGACACCGTGGCGCAAACCCCGGTAGTGCAGCACCGGCAGGTCAAAACCACTGCCATTCCAACTCACCAGTTGGGGCATGTGTTTTTCGACCGCATGGAAGAAGGTCTGAACCACCTTGCCCTCGCTCTGGTCGTCGCGATCGACAAACGAGTGGATGCGCAGCCCCTCAGAATTGCGAAACAACACGCTGATGCACAGCACCCGCTGCAGGTGCAGCGGCATGAAGTCGCTCTGGCCTTTTTCTTTGCGCTCGGCCACCCAGGCCGCGTAAACCTGCTCGTCGGTCGCCTCGGCGGGTTCGCCCCGCAGCGCCCTAAGGCCTGCGATGTCTGGGATGGACTCAATATCAAAAACCAGAACCGGCCATCCCATGGTGCTTTTAACCAGCTGTTGTGGTCAACCTAGCCACAGCACGCTCAGCGCTTGGGCAAGTGGTTCAATGGGTCTACCGGTTTTCCTTGGCGGCGAACCTCAAAATGCAACTTCACCCGGTCGGCATCGCTGCTGCCCATCTCAGCAATTTTCTGGCCCTGCTTGACCGCCTGGTCTTCACGCACCAACAAAGCCTGGTTGTGGGCATAGGCGGTGAGGAAGGTGTTGTTGTGCTTGAGGATGATCAGGTTGCCGTAACCGCGCAGCCCGGCACCGGCATACACCACGCGGCCATCGGCTGCCGCCACCACCGGATCGCCCACGCGTCCGGCGATCGAAACACCTTTGTTCTTGGCCTCGTCAAACGTTGCAACCACAGCCCCTTGCGCTGGCCAGATAAAGTTGAGGTCGCCCGTGGACGCTGGTTCGGGTACTGGGGCTGGTACGGGGGCCTGTGTTGGTGCGGTCGTGGTGCTGCTCGGCGCCAACGGACGGGCCACCACAACGGGAGGTGTGACAGCCGATGTGGAGGCCCCCAGCGGAACGGCCGCCACCACCGCCGGAGCGCTGCTGGCTGGTGGAACCACACGAAGCACTTGGCCGACTTCGATCAGATGGGGGCTGCTGAGGTTGTTCCAGGCTTGCACATCGCGCACAGCCTGGCCGTTGTCCAAGGAAATACGAAACAGCGTGTCGCCTGGGCGAACGGTGTAGTAACCGGGCTTGCCCGCATTTTCAGCACCCGGAAGAATTTTGACGGTTGGCCGAACCGCAGACCGGTCTTCCACCGGGGCGGGCTGGGCCAAGCGCTGCGTGGAACAGCCAGCGGACACCAGCAAGGCAGCCAGCACGGTCATAGCCAACAAACTGGCCCTGGGCGAGCGTGTAGCAAACGGCATGCGATCCAGCGATGGATTAAAAAATTGGTTCATGAAAGCTCCCACCTGTGAACACGGCGCGGCCAATGGACACACCCAACAAAAAACACGCCCAACCTACTGCAGGCAGAACATCATGCGACACCCGATTTTAGGGGCACGAAAAGTACCGCTTCGAGCACCGTTCGAGCCACACCCGTGGTGGTTTTGTCAATCACCACCAGGTGCTGGCGGCCCGATTCGGCCATGGCCGGTGCCACCAAGCGCCCGCCCACCGCCAGCTGGTCTATCCAGGCTTCGGGAATCTCGTTGCCGCCCGCAGCCGCAATGATGGATGCATAAGGCGCCCCTTGGGCGTAGCCCAGCATGCCGTCACCCAACAGCAAGTGCAAATTGGATAACCGAAACCAGCGAAGGTTCTCACGAGCGCGCTCGTGCAGCCCACGCAGACGCTCCATGCTGTACACCTCGTGTGACAAATGGCTGAGCAGAGCGGCTTGGTAGCCACAACCGGTGCCAATTTCCAACACCCTGCCCAACTTCTCGGTGCGCCCATGGCACATCAGCTCCAGCATGCGGGCCACCACATTGGGTTTTGAAATCGTCTGACCCAGGCCAATGGGCAAACTGGTGTCTTCATACGCTTGACTGGCCAGCGCCGAGTCCACAAACCGATGGCGCTCTACGGTGTTCAGTGCCGCCAGCACCGCCGGGTGTACCAGCCCTTGCGCCTGCAGCTTTCGGACCATGGCGGTACGAACCGCTTGCAGGTCGGGACCATCACCAATGATCACCGGCGGGCGCTGAACGCTGGCAGGGGAAGGCTTCACCCCAGCACGATCAGGTCCGGCCAATGGCGTTGATTTGAAAGCCGAAGCACCCTGGGTCTTGACCGCCGCAGGCTGAACGCTGGTGGGCGCCAGCTTTGCCGGGAAACTCGGCCTTGGGCGGGCCGGGCTGGCCGGTGCGGGTGCGACAGGCAGGTGTCGCTTCATGCAGCAGCTCCGGTGCTGGGCGCAGCCTCACCGGGTGCCGACAAATGGGCTGCTGTGGGCGCCCAGTAAGGCAGGCGTTCGTGGTCGGTCAGGTCCACCTGCAGGGGTGTGATGGTGGCGTAGCCCTGGGCAGCGGCATGAAAGTCGGTGCCCTCGGCGTCGTCTTTGGCGGCACCTGCACTGCCAATCCAATACATGGTGTCACCGCGCGGATTGACCTGCGCAATCACCTGCTCAGCCGCATGGCGGCGCCCCAGGCGGGCCACCTTAAAACCCTTGATGTCGGCCAGCGGCCGGTTGGGAATGTTCACATTGAGCAACCAAGGCTGGCCCCGCTGGGCCGCATCGGGCAAAGAAGGCATGAGCTGGGTGACAAGCTGGGCAGCTTTCTGGGCTGCAGAATCCAAATGGGCCCAACCCTTTTCGGTCTGGGAAAACGCAATGGCCGGAATGCCGAACAAATAACCCTCCATGGCCGCGCCCACGGTGCCGGAGTAAATGGTGTCGTCGCCCATGTTGGCGCCGTTGTTGATGCCCGAGACCACCAGGTCGGGTCTGTAACCCAGCAAGCCGGTCAGTGCAATGTGCACGCAGTCGGCGGGCGTGCCGTTCACGTAACGAAACCCGTTGTGGGCCGTGTGCACATACAAGGGCGAATGCAGCGTGAGCGCATTGGACTTGGCGCTGTTGTTGTGCTCGGGCGCCACCACCTCCACCCGCACACCCGGCAGTGCCTTGATGGCTTCGTAAAGGGCCACGATGCCGGGTGCCTGGTATCCATCGTCGTTGGAGATGAGTATGTTCATGGGCCCGATTTTAGGTGCTTGCGCCTGGGCGGACCGGTGCGACCCAGGAACCCCCTGAAGCGGTGGGCGGGATGACACTGCGGCGTCACACGAGGGACAACCAGAGGGCTTTCCCGCTGGATCGGCGCGCGTGTGCGTGCCTATCATGGGTCGATCTGAACGAACCGAACAAGGAACACCCGATGCAAGCCTGGCTTTGTGAAAACCCTGTGGGCGTCGAAGCCCTGACCTGGAAAGAACTGCCCACCCCCGAGCCCAAGGCCGGCGAGGTGTTGATTGAGATCCAGGCCGCCAGCCTGAACTTTCCCGACCTGCTGATCGTGCAGAACAAGTACCAGATGAAGCCCGCCCTGCCCTTTGTACCGGGCTCGGAATACGCGGGTGTGGTTCGGGCCGTGGGTGAGGGCGTGAAACACCTGCAGGTCGGACAGAGCGTGGCCTGTCTCAGCGGTACCGGCGGTTTTGGCACCCACACGCTGGCGCCTGCCGCGCTGTGCATGCCCCTGCCCGCTGGTTTTCCGGCGGTAGACGCGGCTGCATTCATCATGATTTACGCCACCTCGTGGCACGCCCTGATGGACCGCGCCGCCCTGAAAGCCGGTGAAACCGTGCTGGTGCTGGGCGCGGCAGGCGGCGTGGGCACAGCCGCCATTCAAATTGCCAAGGCGGCTGGAGCACGCGTCATCGCCGCAGCGTCCAGCGAAGAAAAGTGCGAACTCTGCCGCCAGCTGGGGGCTGACGCCACCATCAATTACAGCGTGCACACGCCCAAGGAAGGTTTGCGCGACGCCATCAAGGCCGCCACCGACGGCAAAGGCCCCGACGTGATTTACGACCCGGTGGGCGGTGACTTTGCCGAACCCGCGTTCCGGTCCATCGCCTGGCGCGGGCGCTATCTGGTGGTGGGCTTTGCCAGCGGCCCCATTCCGAGCCTGCCCCTGAACCTCACCCTGCTCAAGGGCGCCAGCATCGTCGGCGTGTTCTGGGGCGACTTTGCCCGGCGCGAGCCCAAGGCCAACGCAGAGATGATGCAAACGCTGGCAACGATGTATGGCAAAGGCCAGATCAAACCCGTGATCGACCAGACCCTGCCCATGAGCGAGCTGCCCCGGGCCTACGCCATCATGGGTTCGCGCTCGGTCAAGGGCAAGCTGGTGATGGTGAACTGAACAAACCACGCCGAAAAACAGCCGCATCAAAAGTCAAATCGTCTCCAGCGCCATCACCGCTGTGGCGGTGTTGGAGATAGGTATGTGGTAATTGCTGTGCACGCTGCGCACCTTGGGGCTGGCCACCGTGAGTGCTGCGCGCATGGCCAGCCACTGCAGCAGTTCAACGCCCTGGGTGCCCGCTTTTTCCACGATCTGGTGGATGCTGAACTGCGTGGCCCACTCGGGGTTGCTCTCCAAGCTGTCCAAGAACTGGAGATCAAAGGCTTTGTTGATAAAACCCGCGCGCTCACCGTCGAGCTGGTGGCTCAAGCCACCAGAGGCGATCACCGCCACTGTCTTGTGGCTGTCCCAGGACCGAATGGCCTCGCCCACCGCCTTGCCCATGGCGTAAACCCGGCTCGCCTTGGGCAGCGGAAATTGCACGGTGTTGATGCACACCGGCACCACCGTCACCGGGCAATCGCCCTCGGGCCAGAACAATTTGAGCGGCAGCGTGCAGGCGTGGTCCACCAGCATTTCCTGACAGGTGACGATGTCAAATTCTTTGTCCACCAAGGTGTTGATGATGTGCCAGGACAGGTCCAGCTCGCCCTTGAACGGCGGCAACGTGGGGATGCCCCAGCCTTCGTCGGCGTTGCAGTATTGCGGTGCTGCACCCACGGCAAAGG
>JAUXXN010000648.1 GCA_030684755.1 Hydrogenophaga sp. | reverse complement strand
AAAGTGGCGCTGGGCGCCTGGGAAACGCTGGCCATGTCGGCTCTGGGCACGGTGCTGGCCGCCGTGGCCGGGCTGGCGCTGGCGCTGCCAGCCAGCCGGTTGTTTGAAGGCGATACGGCCTGGGGCCGCGCACCCACCCGGCTGGTGCTCAACGCGCTGCGCAGCATTCCCGAGCTGGTGTGGGCCGCGCTGCTGCTCATTTCTGCCGGGCTGGGCCCGTTTGCCGGCACGCTGGCGCTGGCCCTGCACACCACCGGTGTGCTGGGGCGGCTGTTTGCCGAAGCCATTGAAAACACGCCACCCGGCCCCGGCGCCGCCTTGCGGGTGCAAGGCGTGGGCAATTTCCGGGTGTTCGTTTACGCCACGCTGCCGCAGGTGCTGCCGCAGTTGATGAGCTACACCCTGTACCGCTGGGAAAACAACATCCGCGCCGCCGCTGTTTTGGGCGTGGTGGGCGCGGGCGGGCTGGGGCAACTGCTGTCGTTTCACATGGGCCTGTTCCAAATGAACAAAACCGCCACCATTTTGGCCGCCATGCTGCTGATGGTGGCGGTGGTGGACGCGGCCAGCCACGGGGCGCGCCGCTGGTTGACGAGGTGAACACCATGGCACTGACCGTTTCACAAGCCTGGGCTGTGCTTTCTGTGGCCATCTTGCTGGAGGTGGCCGGCACCACATCCATGCGTCTGTCCGAAGGTTTCACCCGGCTCACGCCCTCGGTGCTGATCTTCGTTTTTTACGCGGCCTCGTTCGGCCTGAACACCATGATCATCCGCACGCTGGGCCTGAGCGTGGTGTACGGCGTGTGGTCGGGCGTGGGCACGGTGCTCACCGCGCTGATCGGCATTTACTACTTCAAAGAACCGGCCACCGCCATCAAGATGGTGAGCATCGGGCTCATCGTCATCGGC
Organism: Hydrogenophaga sp.; assembly: GCA_030684755.1. Classification (GTDB taxonomy): domain Bacteria; phylum Pseudomonadota; class Gammaproteobacteria; order Burkholderiales; family Burkholderiaceae_C; genus Hydrogenophaga. Next base: position 2,042 of record JAUXXN010000648.1, on the reverse strand, counting down.
GTGATGGGGCTGCATTCCGCTTCCCGTGTAAGTTCTTAACGGCTGCTTCGACCAAGTTGGACATGAAACCCAACCAACTGTCCATTGAGCTCTACCGCAGCAAGGCGGCCGGTTACGACGCCTCGGCCGAATTCACCATGCCGCTGCGGCGGCGCACCATTGCCCTGCTGCAGCTGCAGCCCGGCCAGACCGTGCTGGACGTGGGCGCCGGCACCGGCCTGAGCTATGCCCTGCTGCGCGACGCCGTGGGCGAGCAAGGCCGTGTGCTGGCCTTCGAGCAAAGCCCAGAGATGTTTGCCTTTGCCCAGCAGCGTGTGCAGCAGCAAGGCTGGCACAACGTGTGGCACGCCAACGCCCCGGCCGAAACCGTGCAGCTGCCCGCGCTGGCCGACGCCGTGCTTTTCAACTACACCCACGACATCTGCCGCACGCCCGAAGCCGTGGCCAACATCCTGCGCCAGGTGAAACCCGGCGCGCGCGCGGCCATGGCCGGCATCAAGTTTTTTCCGTGGTGGACCGGCCCGCTGAACATCGTGGCCTGGCTGAAGAACCGCCCCTACAACGCCAAAGCCGCCGACCTGTGGGAACCCTGGAGCCATGTAGCCGCGCGTTGTGACCACTTCCAATGGAACAGCACCCAATGGGGCATGGGCTACATCGCCAGCGGCATCTACCGAGGAAACGCCCCATGAAAACCCAGCCCCTTGTTTCCGCCCACACCCCAGCCAGCATCCCCGCCCACACCAGCGCCCTGGCCCAGCGCTTCGCCCAGGTGCGCGCGCAAACCCTGGCCCTGGCCGCGCCGCTGAGCGAGGCCGATTGCCAAGTGCAGTCCATGCCCGACGCCAGCCCCACCAAATGGCACCTCGCGCACGTCACCTGGTTTTTTGAAACCTTCATCCTGGAGCGTTTCGAGCCTGGCTTTCAGCCCTTCAACCCCGCCTTTCGCGTGCTGTTCAACAGCTATTACCAAGGCGTAGGCGAGCAGCACCCCCGGCCCCAGCGCGGGCTCATCACCCGCCCCGGTCTGGCCGAGGTCAAGGCTTGGCGCACCCAAGTGGACGAGCGCATGGGCGCGCTGCTGCAACACGAACCCAGCGAAGCGTTGCGCACGCTCATGGAACTGGGCCTGCAACACGAGCAACAACACCAGGAACTGCTGCTCACCGACCTCAAGCACCTGCTGGCCAGCAACCCGCTGAACCCGGTTTACCACCCGCAATGGCCGCTGGGCCGCGTGGTGGCCGCGCCCATGGGCTGGGTGGCGTTCGCCGGTGGCACCGTGCAGCAAGGCCACACCGGCGACGGCTTTGCCTTTGACAACGAAACCCCGGCCCACGCCGCGCTGCTGCAACCCCACGCGCTCGCCACGCGCCTGGTCACCCACGGCGAATGGCTGGCCTTCATGGACGGCGGCGGCTACCAAGACCCGCGCTGGTGGATGGCCGCCGGCTGGGACTGGCTTCGCGCGCAAGGCATCACCGCGCCGCTGTATTGGCAACAAGGCGGCAACCCCGCGCAACACGGCGGCTGGACCAACTTCACCCTGCACGGGCGCATGCCCATCGACCCGCACACCCCGGTGGTGCACATCAGCTGGTTTGAGGCCGACGCCTACGCCCGCTGGCGCGCCGCGCAAGACGGCGAACCCATTCGCCTGCCCACCGAAGCCGAGTGGGAACACGCGGCCCGCACCACCGGCCCCGCGCTGCACAGCCAGGGCAACTTTCTGGACAGCGGCGCGCTGCACCCCATGCCGCTCGCGCGCAGCGCCCCTGGCCTGCAGCAAATGGGCGGCGACGTGTGGGAATGGACCGCCAGCCCCTACACGCCCTACCCCGGTTACCGCCCTTGGGCCGGTGCCGTGGGCGAATACAACGGCAAATTCATGGTCAACCAGATGGTGTTGCGCGGCGGCTCGTGCGCCACACCGCGCGACCACATCCGCGCCAGCTACCGCAACTTCTTCCCCACCGAAGCGCGCTGGCAGTTCAGCGGTGTGCGCCTGGCCAAAGACCTTTGAACCCCACCCCACCACCAAG
>JAUXXN010000645.1 GCA_030684755.1 Hydrogenophaga sp. | reverse complement strand
GGAGGTCTCATTCGAGGAGCAACTCTAAATGGCATACACACTGGATTTATCGGGCCGCGTGGCCCTGGTCACCGGCGCATCGGGCGGTTTGGGCGAGCAATTTGCCAAAACATTGGCCCGCGCAGGTGCTGCCGTGGTGTTGGCCAGCCGCCGCACCGACCGCCTGATGGCCTTGCGCGCCCATATCGAGGCCGAGGGCGGCGACGCCCATGTGGTGGCGCTGGATGTGACCGACACCGCTTCCATCAAGGCGGCTGTGGCCCATGCCGAAACCGAGGTGGGCCCGATTGACATATTGATCAACAACTCGGGCGTGAGCACCACCCAGCGCCTGCAAGATGTGAGCGAAGACGATTACGACTTTGTGATGAACACCAACACCAAGGGCGCTTTTTTTGTGGCGCAAGAGGTGGCCAAGCGCATGCTGGCCCGGGCCAAAGGCGCAGCGCCGGGCACCTATGTGGGTGGACGCATCATCAACATCGCGTCCATGGCGGGTCTGAAGGTGTTGCCGCAGATTGGCGTTTACTGCATGAGCAAAGCCGCCGTGGTGCACATGACCAAGGCCATGGCGGTGGAGTGGGGCAAGTACGGTATCAACGTCAACGCCATTTGCCCGGGCTACATCGACACCGAGATCAACCACCACCACTGGGCTACCGAACAAGGGCAAAAGCTGGTGAATATGTTGCCGCGCAAGCGCGTGGGCCACCCCGCAGATCTGGACGCCCTGCTGGTGATGCTGTGCGCCAGAGAAAGCCATTTCATCAACGGAGCGGTGATTGCCGCCGACGATGGTTTTGGGGTCTGATTTTTGATCGCAAGCGAATCCGTACTGCGCGCCACTTGGCCCTCAGGGATGCTCACCGGCATTTTGGCCGGATTGGGCGCTGGCGCCTTTTGGGGCATGACCTTTGTGGCGCCCTTGATGGCGCCGGGTTTCAGCTCAGTGGACATGACCGTGGGCCGCTTTGTGGCTTGCGGCCTGTTTGCATTGCTGCTGTTCGCGGGCAGGCCGTTGGCGGGCCTGTTCACGGGTATGTTGCGCCGCCGCGCTGCAGGGCAGTCTGTTCGGTTGGGTGTTTGGCAGTGGCCCTCGCTGCACCAAGCCTTGGCCGCGCTGGGTCTGAGCGTGTTGGGCTACACCGGCTATTACCTGCTGCTGGTGCTGGCCATTCAAGACGCGGGCGCGGCCTTGCCGGTGCTCATCATCGGCACCATTCCGCTGTGGATCATGCTGCTGGGCAAACCGCAGGCGCTGCGCTGGCGCGCTTTGCTGCCGGGTTTGTTGCTTACAGCGCTGGGTATGGTGTTGATGATGCAAGCCACGGTGGAGGCTGCTGACCACGGAAACAGCGCACATGCCGGGGTGGTGTGGCGCGGCGTGCTGTACGGGGTAGGCGCTATGGCGAGCTGGACCGCGTTTGGCTTGCTCAATGCCGCCTGGCTGCGCCGCCACCCCGAAGTGAACTCCACCGACTGGGCCAACTGGCTCGGCATCGCCGCAGGCGTGGGCGCATTGTTCATTTGGGGCCTGTGGGGTTCTGACTGGGCCAGCTTGCAAGCCCGCGAAGGTTTTGCCAGCTTTGTGCTGATTTGCACCGTCACCGGCATCGGCTCGGCCTGGGTGGCGGCCGTGTTATGGAACATGGCCAGCCGCCGCTTGAGTCCCAGCTTGGCCGGGCAGCTCATCGTCAGCGAAACTGTTTTTGGATTGATTTACACCTTCGCCTGGAGCGCCCAGTGGCCCGCCGCCATTCAGTGGGCAGCCTGCGTGCTGTTCGTGTTGGGCATCCTGGCTTCTATCAAGGCACACCGATGAAACTCGAACTTCCTGAAGACAAAAAACTCGTTCACACCGTGGTGGTTCCCATCCGCTGGGGCGACATGGACGCCATGGGCCACGTCAACAACACGCTCTATTTCCGCTACATGGAAATCGCGCGGCTCGATTGGTTTTTTGGCATGGGCCTGCCCGCCGACCCCAAGGGCGAAGGCCCGGTTATCGTCAACGCCTTCTGCAATTTCATACGGCAGTTGGAATTTCCGGGCGATGTGCTGGTGCGCACTTACCTCGGTACCATGGGACGTACCTCGTTTGACACCTACCACGAGATGCTGCGCACCGACGACCCGAACACGGTCTACGCCAACGGCGGTGCCACCGTGGTGTGGGTTGATTTTCCGCAGCAAAAGTCGGTACCTGTGTCCGACCATGCCCGCGCTTTGATTGAGCGTGCGGGGCGCCCGCCCTTGCTGGGGCGCTGAGCTTCGGTTATTTTTGTTTCGGCACCCGACCCATCAAGTAAAACTCGGGGTTGGGCGCCATGCCGCTGAAGCTTGCCATGCGGTTGGACAGGCCAAAAAACGCGGTGATGGCGGCAATGTCCCAAGCGTCTTCATCGCTGAAACCGTGGGCGAGCAAGGCGGCAAAGTCGCTGTCGTCCAGCTCGTGCGAAGCCAGACACACCTTCATCGCAAAGTCGAGCATGGCGCGCTGGCGCGCTGAAATGTCGGCCTTGCGGTAGTTCACCGCCACTTGCTCGGCCACCAGCGGTTTCTTCTCATAAATGCGCAAAATCGCGCCGTGGGCCACCACGCAATACAGGCAGTGGTTGGCCGCGCTCGTGGTGGTGACGATCATTTCCCGGTCGCCCTTGCTCAGGTCCGAGGTGCGGCCCGCCGTTTCGGGTGTCATCAGCGCGTCGTGGTAAGCGAAGAAGGCGCGCCATTCGGCCGGGCGCCGCGCCAGACCCAGAAACACATTGGGCACAAAACCGGCCTTTTCCTGCACTTCGAGGATCTTTGCCCTCAGGTCTTCCGGCAGGCTGTTGAGATCGGGCAGAGGGTATCGTGGGGTGTTGCTCATGTTTTTGTCTCCGGTCAAAAAAAGTGGGTGCGCGCCAGTTTATCCTTGGGTCATTACCACCCCAGACACTTGGAGCACAGCATGCAAGACGAGCAATACCGCACCGGTCTCGCGACCCGCCGTGAAGTCATGGGAGACGCGTTTGTGGACCGCGCGCTGACCGGCACCACCCCATTCACCCAACCCATTCAAGACCATATTTCACGCGCCGCCTGGGGCGATGTATGGCAGCGCGATGGGCTGGACCGCAAAACCCGCAGCCTCATCACCGTGGCCATGCTCACTGCGCTGGGCAAGCAAAACGAGTTGAAAGGCCATGTGCGCGGCGCGCTGAACAACGGCGCCACGGTGCAAGAAATTCAAGAAGTGTTGTTGCACGCAGCCATTTATTGCGGTGTGCCCGCGTCGGTGGAAGCCTTTCGCAGCGCTGCCGAGGTGTGCGAGCCGCCTGCGGCTTGATCCGCTTGAACGTCCCTTTTAAATTCACAACAGAGCTTATCCATGACCCAACCCCGCCGTTCGTTTCTCTCCCGCTGTGTCCGCCTGGCTTTGGCCGCTGGTGCCACGCTGAGCCTGGGCTTGGTCGCTGCCCAGACGCCCGTCACCAAGCTCATGGTGGGATTCCCCGCAGGCGGTGGCACCGACGCCATCGCTCGCATCTTGGCCGAACGCCTGCAAACCGAGCTGGGCGCAACGGTGGTGGTGGACAACAAACCCGGGGCCGGTGGCCAGATTGCGGCGCAAACGCTCAAAGCCGCTGCACCCGACGGCCACACGTTGTTCTTGAGCCACGACCACAGCATCACCATCTTGCCCATGGTCACCAAAAACCCGGGCTACGACTCGGCCAAAGATTTCGTGCCGGTCGCTGGCTTCGCCACGTTCGTCAACGCGTTTGCCTTGTCTGGCGGCACGCCCGCCACCTCGCTCAAGGGCTATGCCGACTGGGTACGCCAGCAAGGTGGCGGCAAGGGCGCTGTGGGCATTCCTGCGCCGGGCTCGGTGCCGCAGTTTTTGGTGCAAGTCATTGCCAAGCAAAACCAGCTTGACTTGGTGGCCGCGCCCTACCGGGGCAGCGCGCCCATGATGGGCGACATGCTGGGCAACCAAATTTCGGCGGGTGTGGCGTCCATTCCCGACTTCATGGAAAACCACAAGGCCGGCAGGTTGCGCGTGGTGGCTGTCATGGGCACGCAGCGCCAGGCCGCCATGCCCGAGGTGCCCACCTTTGCCGAGCTGGGCTTGAGCGGGTTTGAAGAAGTGCCTTACTACGGCGTTTTTGCCCCGGTCGGCACACCCAAGGCCACACTCGACAAGCTGGGTGCCGCCATTCAAAAGGCCATTGCACAGCCCGACGTGCAAGGCAAGCTCACCGCCATGGGTTTGACGGTGGGCTACATGACTTCGGAGCAACTGGCCGCTCGCGAACGCAGCTACGCCAAGGTGTGGGCCAAGATCATCAAGGACAGCGGTTTTCAGCCGCAGTAAGTCGAGCAGCGGGTTTGGGTTTGTGCGGCTTGGTTCGCTCGCCAACGGTTCATTGGTTCAGCGGTTCAGCCGGTCATAAGCTTGTGAACCAAGTCCACCGAACTGCCCGCTTGGTATTTGCGCATCAGCCGTGCGCGGTAAATCTCTACCGTGCGGTGGCTGATGGCGAGTTGTTTGCCAATTTCTTTGCTGGTTAGGCCCGCCATCAAAAAAGCAGCCACCTCGCGTTCGCGCGGCGTTAACTCGGCTCGCACCACGCGGCGCGAGCTGAGGTCTTCAAAGCTCCAAATGCCCGCTTCGTGGGGCGCCTCGCGCTTGAGCGCCCGCCCGGTCACATGGCACCAAAAGGTGTCGCCCTTCAAGCGCCCGTCCACCCGTTTCATGATGCGCTCGTCGGCATAGGTGCCGTTTTTGCCCAAAATGGGCGCAATGCGCGCGCCGGTGCGCTCGTACTCGTC
>JAUXXN010000643.1 GCA_030684755.1 Hydrogenophaga sp. | reverse complement strand
GTGGGTTCTTCTAGCATGGCGCCATTGTGGGGGAGATTGCAGCGGCTTCGCCGGGCCGGCTTGCCTACAATTGGGCATTCAACCAACCGGCAACGCCGGGCGCAGCCGCTGGCGCATCCTGAGTTTCTGAACCCCCTTCCGCTCTTTCACATGGCCGTTTACACCGAAGTCCCGTTTAAAGAAGCCGCAGCCTTGCTGCGCACCCTGAACCTGGGCGAACTCACCCAGCTGAAGGGCATCAAGGGCGGTATTGAGAACACCAACTATTTCGTGACCAGCGAACGCGATGGTGTGGTGCTGGAACATGTGCTCACGCTGTTTGAGCGCCTGGGCTTTGAGCAGTTGCCGTTTTACCTGCACCTGATGAAGCACCTGGCGGGCAAAGGCATTGCCGTGCCGAACCCAGCCGCCACGGCCAAAGGGGCCATATTGCACCGCGTGCAGGGCAAGCCTGCGGCGGTGGTGGACAAGCTGCGCGGCAAAAGCCAGCTGCGGCCCGCCGAAAGCCACTGCCATGCCGTGGGCGGCATGCTGGCGCGCATGCACTTGGCCGGGCGCGATTTCGGCATGACCCAGCCCAACCTGCGCGGCCTGCCCTGGTGGAACGAGACGGTGCCGGTGGTGTTGCCGTTTTTGAACACAGCGCAGGCCGATTTGATTCGCGCCGAACTGGCTTTTCAGAACCATGTGGCGGCCAGCCCGGCGTATGCCGCTTTGCCGCGCGGGCCTATCCATGCCGACTTGTTCCGCGACAACGTGATGTTCAAAGGCGCCGAACTGACCGGTTTTTTTGACTTTTACTTTGCCGGCTTCGACAGCTTTTTGTTTGACATTGCCGTGTGCCTGAACGACTGGTGCGTGGCGCACAGCGCCGACGACACCGATGGCGCGCACAGCCCCGAACGGGCGCAGGCGTTTCTGGCCGCCTACCAAGCGGTGCGCCCGCTGAGCGCGGCCGAGCGCAGCCTGCTGGGCGCCATGCTGCGTGCGGGGGCGCTGCGCTTCTGGATCTCGCGGCTGTGGGACTTGCACCTGCCGCGCGAAGCCGCCATGCTTCAAGCGCACGACCCAGCGCACTTTGAACGCGTGTTGCGTCACCGGGTGCGCCACGCCGAACACCTTTCAACCTCCCTGCTTGATGCGCCCTGCCCGGCG
>JAUXXN010000640.1 GCA_030684755.1 Hydrogenophaga sp. | reverse complement strand
GGCCGGGGATGTTCTTGGCCTTGGCGTAGTCGCTCCACTTCTTGATGAACGCGGTGTTGGTCGGGTTCTTGATGCTCATGAAGTAGTTCCAGGCAGCCAAGTGGCCCACCAGCGGCTTGGTGTCCACACCGCGCAACTCTTCTTCACCCACCGAGAACGCCACCACCGGCACATCGGTGGCCTTCAGGCCGGCGTTGCCCAGTTCTTTGTAGAACGGCACGTTGGAGTCGCCGTTGATGGTTGAGATGACCGCCGTCTTTTTGCCTGCGCTGGCAAATTTCTTCACGTTGGCGATGATGGTCTGGTAGTCCGAGTGACCGAAGGGGGTGTACTCCTCCATGATGTCGCTGTCGGGGATGCCCTTGGACTTGAGGAAGGCGCGCAAAATTTTGTTGGTGGTGCGGGGGTACACGTAGTCGGTGCCCAGCAACACAAAGCGCTTGGCGCTGCCGCCGTCTTTGCTCATCAGGTATTCCACGGCGGGAATGGCCTGCTGGTTGGGCGCGGCACCGGTGTAGAAAACGTTCTTGCTCAGCTCTTCACCCTCGTACTGCACGGGGTAGAACAACAGGCTGTTGAGTTCTTCAAACACTGGCAACACCGACTTGCGAGACACACTGGTCCAGCAGCCAAACACCACGGCCACCTTGTCTTGCGTGATCAGTTGGCGGGCGCGCTCGGCAAACAGCGGCCAGTTGGACGCGGGGTCCACCACCACGGGTTCGAGCTTCTTGCCCAGCACGCCGCCTTTGGCGTTGATCTCTTCAATCGCCATCAGCACCGTGTCTTTGAGCACGGTTTCTGAAATGGCCATGGTGCCCGAGAGGCTGTGCAGCACCCCGACCTTGATGGTTTCTTGGGCATGGGCCGGCAGGCCAACAGCGCCCAGGGCGGCGGCCACAGACAGGGCCTTGAGAGTGAATCGACGTTGCATCATGGCGCTTCTCCAGTTTTCTGAAAACATGCAGTTGAGGGGGTGACTCTGGCCGCCGAACCCCGTTTCGGGCGTTTCACGGCGGACAACTGGATGCTAGGGAGAACCCTGATCGGCGTATGTACGCCGGGTGGCGTATGCGGGGGGGTTACCGCGCTG
>JAUXXN010000605.1 GCA_030684755.1 Hydrogenophaga sp. | reverse complement strand
CAGGCGGTGTACCCGGCCAAATCGAGCATGAACGCCACCACCTCGGGCCGGGTGTTGACCGCGCCCCGCCCGTCAGCGTCGGCCTGGCTGGCGAGGGTGTCCACGGCATCGGCGATGGGGCAGAAGCCTTGGAGGGAGGGTTGGTCGATTAGGATGGGTGGGGGCATGGGTTGCGGGTGGCGGGCCGGGTGGCGGTGCCCAATGCATCGGTAAGATCTTTATAGTTGATGACAACGTAGAGCTGACTAGCGCAGTGCAGCTTTATCGCGCGGCGTCCAGCGACCGAAAGGAGCGAGGTCGAGTGCCATGTTAGTAGAGCTCGCCCTCACCAAACCTCCCCCGGATGCTTTGTTGATGGGGCTAAACAAAACCGACTTTCTTCATTCGTCCGATCCAGGTCGCAAGTCGATCTTCGGTCTGCGATACCAACTCATGAAGACTCACCTTCAACCGATCGTACTCGGCGACCTTAGCTGCGTCATAGATCACCATTTCTCGATCCATATTTAGATGCGGCGCCAGACAGTACCTGTAGTCCCCATCTGAGGGGGGAACATTAGGAAAGACGAAGAAGTTTACGGCGACAAAGTTCTGCAGTTGGATTGCTGCTGCCGCAAAGGCTTCATAGGCCAACACCGTGGGAGGGTACTGAAACTTGTGCTCTGGCGCTGAGAACCGCGTTGACACTTTCGCGAACTCTGAATTGAGGCTCGATCGGCACGAGTGGTCGTCTACAAGATTCGACAAGTAGTACCTCACCCTTTCGAAATCCAGCTTAGCGGCTTCAAGCGCCTTTCGATCCGCCGCAATCTGGGCGGCATCGCGGTCGAGAATGAAGTGCTTATACGCGAGCAGGCCAAAGCCAGGAACGATCTGAGCAGCGGCGAGTGCCCACGGGTACTTGTCGTCCTCGACGACACCGGCTTGTCCAAGCAGCTCAACGACTATGGGCAGCCACCACGGACCAGACAGAGTTACGAAGCCGCTAGCCACCAAAAGGAGACCAAGAGCAATGAATATGTGGCGCTTGTAGGAAAGGTTCCTCTGTACTTGGCTCGGTTCGTTCGAGATATCTATGTTCATGTTCAGCAAGCTCTAACGCGATACAGACGATCGCCCATCTTGGCAATCCAAAGACAGGGCAACGCAATAAACCGGTTCAATGAATTCAGCAAATTCATGCGCCACCGTTAGCCACCTCCCTAGCAGCCAATCAGCGCAACATCCGTGACAGTTGCCAAATTCCCCTCCCCCTGTTTCCCCTTGCCACCCGCCTGCTGCATCACATCAGCGTCGGGGCGTTCCGGGTACATGCACTGTAGCCCAGCCACAACAAACGCCCAGCCTCACACCCCAGCCAAGATCCAGCGCGCCGCCTTCTCGGCCAGCATCAGCGTGGGGCTGTTGGTGTTGCCGCTGGTGATGGTGGGCATGGCGCCCGCGTCCACCACGCGCAGCCCGGCCACGCCGCGCACGCGCAGGTGGCTGTCCAGCACGGCCAGCGGGTCGTTGGCGCGGCCCATTTGGGTGGTGCCCACGGGGTGAAAAATCGTGCTGGCGATGTCGCCCGCGAGGCGGGCCAGTTCTTCGTCGGTTTGAAACTGCACGCCGGGCTTGAACTCTTCGGGCTGGTAGCGGGCCAGCGCGGGCTGGGCCACGATGCGCCGCGTCACGCGCAGGCTGTCGGCAGCCACCTGTTCCGACAGTCAGCATTAAAAGTAAAGTTTGACTTTCGCCTTGTCGGCTTCGGATGCGTTCATGCTTGGAGCTTTTGGACAAGGCGATACAAGTCTGGAAGATCACCATGAATGGTTCTCCAGATAATTTCAAAGTCCACCTTGTCATAGCCGTGCGAAACACGGTTGCGCATGGCGTACATGACCTGCCATGGAATGTGGCAGTGCTGAGCGGCAAATGCCGGGTCCACACGCTGGATGTTGTTGGATGCCTCGCCAATGATCTCGATATTGCGGATCACGGCATCCTGGACGAGCCTGCTGGCCAGGAAAGCCGTTTCGTCCAAGTCCGAGACATACTCCTCGATGCGCTCAATGGCCTCAAGAATATGGCCCAGGTAGTCGGGCACACGCAAGGCCTTGTTCATACGGCGACGGACTCGGCCAGCACGAGATCACGGAACTTGTCGGGCAGGGCCTTGGGCGTGAGCACATCGACCGACACACCCAAGAGCTTTTCCAGCTCGACCTGAATCCTGGCCACGTCCATCAGCGTCGTGCTCGGGGTCGGGTCGATCAAGAGGTCCAGATCGCTGCCCTCCTGGTCAACACCATGAACCACAGAGCCGAACACGCGGGCGTTGCGTGCGCGATGACGCTCAACCACAGTGCGGATAGCGGCCCGGTTTTCTTGCAAGGCAATGGACGGCTTCATGGGTGTTCTCCAACATTGAAATCCTGATTCATCTTATCTTGCCAGCGCCGATGACGGCCCCAAAACGTACGCCAGGTTCACACCCCCGCCAAAATCCAACGCGCCGCCTTCTCAGCCAACATCAGCGTGGGGCTGTTGGTGTTGCCGCTGGTGATGGTGGGCATCGCGCCCGCGTCCACCACGCGCAGCCCGGCCACGCCCCGCACGCGCAAGTGGCTGTCCAGCACGGCCAGCGGGTTGCTGGCGCGGCCCATTTGGGTGGTGCCCACGGGGTGGAAGATGGTGCTGGCGATGTCGCCCGCGAGGCGGGCGAGCTCTTCGTCGGTTTGAAACTGCACGCCGGGCTTGAACTCTTCGGGCTGGTAACGGGCCAGCGCGGGCTGGGCCACGATGCGGCGGGTCACGCGCAGGCTGTCGGCGGCCACTTGGCGGTCTTCGGGCGTGCTGAGGTAGTGGGGCGCAATGGAGGGCGGGTCTTGCGGGCGCGGGCTGGTGATGTGGACATGGCCCCGACTGGTGGGGTTGAGGTTGCACACGCTGGCGGTGAACGCGGGGAAGCTGTGCAGCGGTTCGCCAAAGGCGTCTAGGCTGAGCGGCTGGACGTGGTATTCGATGTTGGGCCAGGGCTGGGCCGGGTCGCTGCGGGTGAAGGCGCCGAGCTGGCTGGGCGACATGCTCATGGGGCCGGTGCGTTTCAGGGCGTATTCCAAGCCAATTTTGGCTTTGCCCCAGAGCGAACTGGCCAGG
>JAUXXN010000596.1 GCA_030684755.1 Hydrogenophaga sp. | reverse complement strand
GACGCAGCAATATCCTTGAGCCGCGTCTGAATGCCGGCGCCACCGATCTCCACGAATTGCGCCTCCTCGAGTTTTCGTTTTCGAAGGTACTCGCTCAGCGATTTCCAGCATGGGCCAAAGAGCGGATTTGGTGGAACAACTTTGGCTCGAAGCTCCGTGATCAGATCGAGTCTCGAAAGTCGCTTGATGAAGGTACGAAAGTCAGAAATGGGTTCGACATCGCACCCGACAAAGAACTTCTGATACTTCGTCTCCACGAGCTCCTTGAAAACGCGTTCAAACTGGTCGCTTGGCATGGCATTCCAGATGTGGCGATATGCAATGCCACTGAACTGCGGCACGTACACGAAGGGGCTGGCCACATCAATGAGGTTTTGCACCTCTGCCGAGCGCGACGCATGAAGTTCCTCGTGGACAACCGTCACAGCTCCTTGCTGCTTGTACTTCACCAACTTCGCGTAAAAACCACTACTTGCGCCCGCCGCGCTCATCGGCTCGAAATCAATGAAGCTGTAGCGAGTTCCCCTGTACTCGATGGTTACCGGTTGCTCAACAGCGGCAGCGATCTTCTCTGCATCTATGCCTCCGCGCTTAAGGACTCTACCCAGATAAAAACGAGTTTGCTTGGCCATTATTTCCCCCTAAAAAGCTTGTCAGAACTGACTGCCGCAGCACCTGGGCGCGTAGTAGATTGGCATCGACCTCCGCCTCGACACCGCGCAGGACCGAGAGGTGGCGGTCGACTTCGGCGACGATCCGGACTTGCTCAGCTGCGGGCGGCAGTTGCACCGAAATTAGTCGTAAATCTTCCAAATGTAGGTTTTTGAGCAGCCCGCCTTTCACGTCTTGTGAGATGTCAATGCTTTGAATGTAGGCATCCAGCGTGAGCATCAAATACTTCGGATCTACGATTCCCTTGACTGGTTTGATGAGCGCAACACTGACGAACAAGCTGAAAGGCGTCGTGGTCGCAACAATGGCAGTCCGTCCAATCGTCCCGCTCTTGGTAATCAGCACATCACCAAACTCCGGATTGCACCGTTTTGATAATTCGTCGTGCTCCGCTGCCGATATGAGACGCGTGGCTTCAAAACTAATTCGGCTTTCTCGAATGTCTTTTACAGATATAAACGGAATGCCCTCATCAACATAGGTTGGCGTGTGATGGGTTCCATCCACAATCTTCACTGCTAGATCGTTGACGGTTGTCCAACACCAGCCATCGGGTACATCCTTGCGACTCCCGGTCCAATTTGACTGAGCCTCTTTGTACTTTCCACGTCCCACCCATTGCTGTCGGCGGCATTCGGCAATCCGCTGCAAAAGCTGGACGCCGGTTTCGTAGCTGCGGCCTTCGCGGCGGGCCAGGGTGGCTTCGGTTTCTACGAGGCGGCCTTCTACGGCGGCTTTGAGGACAGAGGCTTTGTAGCGTTTGAGGTTGGCCTTCACGCCCTGGAGGTTGGCGACGGCTTCGTCGAGGCGGGAGAACTGTTTGTCGATCTCGGCGACGATGCGCCTCTGTTCGTCCAGCTCGGGCAGTGGAATCAACTCGTCTTGCAAAAAGGCGGAGGGCACACGACGCAACCCGACCGCGCCGGTCATGTGCCGGGCTGCCTCATTGCGAAAGCTGGCACTGGAAACGAAGTGATAGAGGTAACTTGAGTCCACTCCCTCACGCGGGCGCAAGACGTGAAACTCTGTGGAGCCAAAGCCTTGGCCATTGCTCAGGTTGCGCGCCACGGCCATCTTGCCGTTCTCCATGCAAGGCGTGACTTTGGCAAACAGCACATCCCCATTGCGAAACGCGGTGTAGCCCTTCTTGACCTCGGCGTACGGGCGGGTCGTGCTCACGTCAATCCGCCCATCGGCCGCGCCTACTGCCGCCATGGGCACGAACGAAACCAAGGTGTCGTCTTCCAGCAGCGTTCGATCCACCTTGGGGTTGATCTCGGCCGCCTCGCTCAGCGGCACGTGCTTCACCGCAACGGCTTCTGCCACTTCACTCACGCCGCCAACTCCCGGTTCAGCGTCTCAATCACCCCCGGCAGCTCCGCGCCAAACAGCTGGTGTACCTTGCCCAGCCCGCCTTCCTGTTCAAAGGGGGCGTAGCTGAAGTCTTCGATGTCTAGCCGCAAGTTGGCGGCGATGGGGTTGCGGGTCATTTTTTGCCTTTGGCTTGTTCGTCCAGCAGCGCCTGGCCTTGCGCGGTCAGGCGGTATTTCTGTTGTGGGCTGCGGGGGGATTGGAGCTGGGTCATTTCCAGCCAACCGTCTTGTAACAGGGGCTGAATGACTTGGTCCCTGCTTGGTGCCAGCCTGGGGCCGCCACAGGGTCAGCACAAACTGCCTGCCGTCTTGCCGAAACGCCGGTGTGGCCAGGCCCGCCTGGGCACACAGGTCAATCATATCCAGTGTGCCAGTGCCGACTTTTTCAATGTAGCGGGCCAGAAACAGCGGCTCGGCCATGCGCGGGTTGCGGGGAATGGACGCGTGCGGGCAGCGCAGGTTGTCCACCGTTAAACCACGCTATTCAGTAGCGCATGAACATCCGCAAGTAAAGGTGCGGGGTCATCTTCAATCGCGCCCCAAACGATAGCCGGATCAATGATGTCGTAACCATGAATCAACACATTGCGAAAAGCGATGATGCGGCGGTAGTCGGTGATGCGGGCAGCAGTGGCTGGGTCGTCTTTTTCGAGTCGGCGCATGGCCTCGCCGATGATTTCGAAATTGAGCTCCACCGCCTGACGCAGCACGCGGTTGTGCTGAAACTCTTGGAGCGTCAAACCCTGGGTTTCCACCCTGACAAACTCCGCCGCACTGCGGATGTCTTCAAGCAGCTTGGGGGCGCGGGGCTGCATAGACGGGTTGGCGTGACTGGTTCACTGCAGCAATGAAATATGGGTTGCTTAGCGCAGCGGTAGATACCAGATCCACCTTACGGTCAAAAAGCTTTTCCAGCGACTCCTGTAGCTCGAAGTAACGGTGAAAGAGGTTGCGTCGGTCTTCGGCGCTAAAGGTCACCAGAAAGTCAATATCGCTACGCGCCGGGTCAAACGCGCCGTCTGCCGCCGAACCGAAAACCTCTAGGCTTTGCACGCCAAGGCGGCCGCATAGCGTGGCGACTTCAGGACGGTGTTGTTCGATGAGGCTGATCATGGTGTTTTCTCGCTGGAATTATGCCGCCAACGCCCGATTCAATTGCTCAATGACCTTGGGCAGTTCCGCGCCAAACAGCTGGTGCACCTTACCCAGCCCGCCTTCCTGTTCAAAGGGGGCGTAGCTGAAGTCTTCAATGTCGATGCCAAGGTTGGCGGCGATGTGGTCGCGGATCATTTCTAGCCAGTGGAGTTGGTTGGTGGTGAAGGCCTGGCCGTGCTGTGCAAGCCAGGCTTTGAAGTTGGCCTGCACGCGCTCGGGGTACGGGACGAGCTCGTTGTCTTGCTGCATGGCGAAGCGCACGAGGCTGACGATGTCGGTGAGCAGGCGTTTCTGGTTGCTGCCTTTGACCTTGCCTTTTTGCAGCGCGGCGTAGGCCTGCCAGAGGGCGGACTCGTCAATGAGGTGCGGCGGGCTGTGCAGGGCGTCGGCCAGGGCCTGGATGTCTTCAAACTTCAGCGGCGCGCGCACCGGGCGGTTGTAAAGAATTTGCAGCGCGGTGATTTCGTCTTTGTGCTGCTGGATGAAGGCTTCGAAGCTGTGCACCAGTTCTTTGGCGCGGTCGCTGCCTTCGGTGAAACCGGCGCTCACGAGCTTGTCGCTGGTGACGGTGTCGATGATGAGATCGGCCTTTTGCCTGAGCTTCAAGATGAGCTCGCGCAGCGCGGGGTTGCTGAAGGGCTGGGCGGCTTGGCGCAGGGGGGCTTCCAGCTGGGCGGGGCTCTGGTCTTCGCTGTTGGCTTCAGCGTTGAGCGCATTCACGATGCCGCGCGCCAGGTCTTTAAGGCTGTGGCCGCCGCTGGCTTCCACCACCTTGGCGTGGTCGGCTTCGCTGATGTCTTTGCCCAGGCGGCTCAGGCGGGCGGCCACGCTGGAGAGCACATCGTCTTCCACATTGCCCAGAGCCATGGCTTGCAGCAGCTTGTCGAGCGGCACGCTCTTTTTCTGGTCCATGGGGCGGCTGTCGGTCTTGTCGCGCTCGCAGACGCCCACGCAGTCGACGATGACGAAGTGGTCTTTCTTGAGCTTTTCGCCGGGGGCAGAAGGATTAACGGCCATGAGGTCGGTGGGCAGGCACACGCGCACGCCCCGGCCTTTCATCTGCTCGAAGAAGCTGCGGCTTTTGACCGAGCGCATGAACATGACGATTTCGACCGGCTTGATGTCGGTGCCGGTGGCGATCATGTCCACGGTGACGGCGACGCGCGGGTAGTAGGCGGTGCGGAAGTCTTTGATGAGCTGTTCGGGGCTCGCCCCCGTGGTGCGGTAGGTGATCTTTTGGGCGAATTCATTGCCGCGGGCAAACTCTTCGCGCAGGATTTCGACGATCTTTTCGGCGTGGTTGTCGTCTTTGGCAAAGATGAGGGTTTTGGGCAATTCCTGTCGCTGGGGGAACAGGTCCACGCACCACTGGTCGCGCAGGGTGCGCACCACGGTGCGGATCTGGTCGGACGTCTGCACGGCGCGATCCAGCTCGGTGGGGTCGTATTCAAAGTCTTCGTCGAGCTGCCAGGCGGTCTTGCGGCGGGTGGCTTTGTCTTGGGTTTCGAGCCAGTAGCCTTTGTCCACCTTGGCGCCGGCTTCGGTCACTTCGGTCTTGATGCGGTAGACGTCGTAGTTGACGTTGACGCCGTCGGCCACGGCCTGGGCGTGGCCGTATTCCATGACCAGGTTCTGGTTGAAGAAGCCGAAGGTCTGCTTGTTGGGCGTGGCGGTGAGGCCGATGAGGTAGGCGTCAAAGTACTCCAGCACCTGGCGCCAGAGGTTGTAGATGCTGCGGTGGGCTTCGTCGGTGACGACGATGTCGAAGCTTTCGATGGGGATGGCCGGGTTGTAGCCGATGGGTTCGGGGTCTTTGAAAAAGCCACCCTCACCCCCGCCCTCTCCCGCAGGCGGGAGAGGGAGAAAAGACACCTCATCGTCTTCTTCGGCCAGCTCGCGGCCCTTGAGCATGCTGAACATGCGCTGGATGGTGCAGATCACCACGCGGGCGCTGCCATCGAGCTGGTTGCCCTGCAGGTGCTGGACGATGAACTCTTCGCCGAATTTGTAGGCGTTGTATGGGCTGGCGTAGGCGTCGAACTCTTTTTTGGTCTGGCGCGCGAGGTTGCCACGATCCACTAGGAACAGCACGCGCCGCGCGCCACCAAACTTGATGAGCCGGTAGATGAAGCTGATGGCGGTGAAGGTTTTGCCGCTGCCGGTGGCCATCTGGATCAGGGCCTTGGGCTTGTTGGCGGCGAGGCTGGTTTCCAGGTTGTGGATGGCTTTGATTTGCGCCGGCCAGAGCTGGTAGCTGGCGCCGCCCTGGCCCCACTCAGTGACAAGCGGGGGCATGTGTTGCAGGCGGGCGAGGAAGGTGCCCGTGGGCAGGTAAGCGGCTGCGGGTTCGTTTGTGGGCTGGGTGCCCGGGGCAATCTGGTTGGGCGACGGTGGCTCAGCGGTTTTCAGCCACAGCCACAGCAGCTCGGGCCGAAAGAAGGCAAACAGCGGGCGGGCGCGGGGAGCCGGGTCGAGCCCGTTGGTGAAGCGGGTTTCGACCCCGGTGGACTCAAACACAAAGGGCAAAGGCCGGCGCCAGGCGGGCAAAGCGGCGGGCAGGCCCTGGGCGTAGCGGGCGCTTTGCACCTCCACACCGCTCAAGGTTGCGCCTTCCTTCTTGGCTTCGATGACGCCGCAGGCTTTGCCGTTGACGTAGAGCAGGTAGTCGGCGAAACCGTGGCCGGGGTTGAGCGGGAACTCCCGAATGGCCACGCCTTTGACGGCGCCGCTACCCGCGTGCAGGTTGGCTCTGGCCACATCGCAAACGTGCCAACCCGCAGCGGTGAGCAGTGCATCAATGGTCTGGCGGGCGCGGGCCTCGGGCGTCATGCGGTGGGCTTTGTCGTTGTTTCCTCTTGTTGCATTCTAGGGGGCCACCGCCGAGCCCTTAAACCAACCGCGCCAAAGCCTGCACCCCTACCGGCGGCTCGGGCAACCAGGGCAGCACAAACGTGCGCTTCGCCAAACCGTTTGCAATTCTTTCCGTCTGGCGCACCTCGCCCGCCAGCCGCGCTTGCAGCAGCGGGTCGGCCGTGCCGGTGGCGGCGATGCTTTTGTTGATAACCCAGGCCCAGGGTTCAATCTTGGCGCGGCGCAGGTCGTCTTGCAGGGCGGCGGCCTGGCTGACCGGGGTGACTTCGGGCAGGGTGACGATGATCACGCGGGTCATGCTGCCGTCTTGCAGGCGCATGAGCGGGGTGATGCTGTGCAGGCCTTTCGCGGCTGTCTGGCCTTCGTACTGCTGCGTCATCTGGCGGTGGTAGGCGCCGGTGGCGTCCAT
>JAUXXN010000593.1 GCA_030684755.1 Hydrogenophaga sp. | reverse complement strand
GGCCGGTGTAGCCAATGGTCCAGACCGAGGAGTTGATTTCTCGCAAGATGTCTTCGACCACGGGCTCGTCCATGCCCTTGACCTTTTGCATCTTGTAGTTCTTGGACAGCTCGGCCGCAAAGCCCAGTTTTTCGGCGAACTGGTGCATGATCATGTGGTCACTGCGGCTCTCCCACAGAGGCTCAATGACCTTCTCGCGCCACTGGAGCGAACGGTTCGAAGCGGTACAGGAACCACTGGTCTCAAACTGCGTAGCGGCGGGCAGCAGGTACACCGCGCGGTTGGGGTTTTGGTCTTCGGGCTTGCCCGGCATGGCGGCCATAGACGCCGTGGCCGATGGATACGGGTCCACCACCACCAGCAAGTCCAGCTTGTCCATGGCGCGCTTCATCTCCAAACCACGCGTCTGTGAGTTGGGCGCGTGGCCCCAGAAAAACACGCCGCGAAGGTTCGACTCTTGGTCGATGAGCTCGTTGTTCTCCAGCACACCGTCGATCCAGCGCGAGACGGTGATGCCGGGCTTTTCCATCATCCCTGCGGCGTACTTGGACTTGATCCATTCGTAATCCACGCCCCAGACCTCTGCGTAGTGTTTCCACGAACCAGCAGCCAGGCCGTAGTAGCCAGGCAGTGAGTCGGGGTTGGGGCCGACGTCGGTCGCGCCCTGCACGTTGTCGTGCCCACGGAAGATGTTGGTGCCGCCGCCGCTCTTGCCAATGTTGCCCAAGGCCAGCTGAAGGATGCACGAGGCGCGCACCATGGCGTTGCCAATGGTGTGTTGCGTCTGGCCCATGCACCAGACGATGGTGGCAGGCTTGGCTTCGGCCAGCATCTTGGCCACTTTGAACATTTGCGCTTCGGGTACGCCGCAGGCTTCTTCCACCTTGTCGGGCGTCCACTTGGCCAGAACGTCTTCACGCACTTTTTCCATGCCGTAAACGCGGTCATTCACGTACTGCTTGTCTTCCCAGCCGTTCTTGAAAATGTGATGGAGCAGGCCAAACAGGAAAGGAATGTCGGTACCGGAGCGAATACGCACGAATTCGTCGGCTTTGGCCGCGGTGCGCGTGAAACGTGGGTCGACCACGATCATCTTGCAGCCAAGTTCCTTGGCGTGCAGCATGTGCAGCATCGAAACCGGGTGGGCCTCGGCCGCGTTGGAGCCGATGTACAACGCACACTTGCTGTTCTGCATGTCGTTGTACGAGTTGGTCATGGCGCCATAACCCCAGGTGTTCGCGACGCCAGCCACCGTGGTGGAGTGGCAAATGCGCGCCTGGTGGTCGCAGTTGTTGGTGCCCCAGAAGCTCACGAACTTGCGCAACAG
>JAUXXN010000592.1 GCA_030684755.1 Hydrogenophaga sp. | reverse complement strand
GTCGTCGGGCGCGCCGCCCTGCGAGGCGAACACGTATTCGGGCGAGGCGGCCGTGCCCACCAGGTGGATACGCTCGCGCCGGCCATTGAGGATGGCGTGCACCACGTCGCCGGGTTTGAGTTGGCTGGCGGCGGCAAAGCGGTCGCTCACCAGGGCTTCCAGCGCCGCGCCGCGCTCAGGCCAGCGCCCCTGCTTGAGGCTGAGCGCGTTCAGGCCCTGGCGCCCAGCCTGCGCGGCCGACAGGTCCAGCCCGATGAAGCGGCCGGTGACGGGCTGCACCACCCCGGTCAAGTCCACCTGGGCGTCGAACACCACGTCAAGCTTCACCTCGGCCACGCCAGGAATGGCTTCGATGCGTTGCCTCAACGACACCGGCGCACGCCGCACGCCAGCGAACAGGTCGGCCAGGCGGTTGTCGGCGTAGAAGGCGTCACGCGAGGTCTTGAGCGAGTCGTGCACCGCGAACATGCCCACGAAACCGGCCACGCCGATGGCCACCACCACCGCGATGGTGAGCACCTGGGCGCGCAGCCGGGTCAGGTCGCGCCAGAGTTTGGTGTGGAGCGTGGTCACTGGAGCACCCTTCGGCCTGCGGCCTGTCCCGCCAGGCGGGAGCGAGCTTGCTTGGGGCGGCCCGGCGCTGCGCTCATTTTGCGCATCACCACCGCAAGGTGGACGCGGCCACTTTGTGGGGGTTCACATGGCTTTCGACGATGCGGCCGTCGGCCAGGCGCAGCACGCGGTCGGCCATGTCGGCAATCGGCGCGTTGTGGGTGATGACCACCGTGGTCGTGCCCAGCTCGCGGTTCACGCGCTCGATGGCCTGCAAGACCATGACGCCGGTGGCGCAGTCCAGCGCGCCGGTGGGCTCGTCGCACAGCAGCACGGCTGGGCGCTTGGCGATGGCGCGCGCAATGGCCACGCGCTGCTGCTCCCCGCCCGAGAGCTGCGACACGAAGTGGTGGCGCCGCTCGGCCAGACCCACCAGCGCCAGCGCGTCGGCCGGGTCCATGGGGTCGTCGGCCAGGTCGGTCACCAGGGCCACGTTTTCTTCGGCGGTCAGGCTGGGGATGAGGTTGTAGAACTGGAACACGAAGCCCACGTGCTCGCGCCGGTAGCGCGTCAGCTCGGCGTCGCCCGCGCCGATGAGTTCGTGCACCTGGCCGGCGTGCGTCCAGCTGGCCGAGCCGCTGGAGGCCGTGTCCAGCCCGCCCAGGATGTTGAGCAGCGTGGACTTGCCGCTGCCCGAGGCGCCCAGCAGCACCACGAACTCGCCGCGCACGATGTCCAGATCGACCCCGCGCAGGGCGTGCACGGCCGTGTCGCCTTCGCCATAGGTTTTGGTCAGGGCGCGAGCGGTGAAAACCGAGGCGGTTTCTGAAGGGTGAGTAACCATGGGGCCATGTTCGCGCAGTTGGCCGCTTTTGCGATGACTTGCGTCAGACAAGGGACAGATTTTCTCTATCAGCGGGGAAACGGGTCTGGTTTTCGGGTGGCCGCGCTGGCCGGTGGCCTTCAGGGTGGACCGCACCCGGCTGGTTTAGCACCTACCGGACACACCACAGACACCGCTGTCTCGCACAATCGCTCCGTGAAAAACAAACACTTTGTCCAACTCATTGGCCTGTCCGCCCTGTGGGGCGCCTCGTTCCTGTTTTTGCGCATCGCCAGCCCGCTGCTGGGACCCATGGTGCTGGCCGGTGGCCGGGTGGGCCTGGCCACGGTCACGCTGGCCATCGTGATGCGCGCGCTGAACCACCGCTGGCCCTGGCAGCACTGGCGCGAGTTGCTGCTGCTGGGCGTGCTGTCGGTGGCG
>JAUXXN010000589.1 GCA_030684755.1 Hydrogenophaga sp. | reverse complement strand
TGTTCACGCCGGAGTTCCGCAACCGCCTGGACGCCATCGTCGGCTTCAAGTCGCTGGACGAAAACGTCATCATGCGGGTGGTTGACAAGTTCTTGCTTCAGCTTGAAGGCCAGTTGACCGAGAAAAAGGTGGAGGTCACTTTCACTGATACCCTGCGTAAACATCTGGCCAAGAAAGGCTTCGACCCGCTCATGGGTGCTCGCCCTATGCAGCGCCTGATCCAGGACACCATTCGCCGGGCCTTGGCCGACGAGCTGCTGTTCGGCCGGTTGACAGACGGTGGCCGTCTCACTGTGGATCTGGAAACCAAGACCGGCGAAGACGGCAAGGAGACGCAAGATGTCAAACTGCACATTCAGCCTCTGCCCAAAAAAGAGGGCAAAGCCAAGCCAGAAGAAGCGACAGCGGGTTAAAAACTCAACAGACGCGCCACCAACCTGCTTGAAGCTGGTTGGTGGACAAGCACCAAAACCATCAACTTCTTTGCTGCATCTGATCGCTTCATGGTGCGTGAATCAGTAGACTGTGCTTCTAGCTCTCAACCGCTGTGCTTGAAACGCAAGAGAAGCAAGGGACTGATCAGGCAATCAACAAGATGGTGTTGCAATCGAATGGAGATGGTGCAACATCCTGAAAGTCCAATAAAAAAGGAAGCTAAGCTTCCTTTTTTAAATTGGAGCGGGATAAGAGACTCGAACTCTCGACCTATACCTTGGCAAGGTATCGCTCTACCAACTGAGCTAATCCCGCAGACTTTTCACATTTTCCTGTGACTGGAGGCGCGACCCGGAGTCGAACCGGGCTAGACGGATTTGCAATCCGTTGCATAACCGATTTGCTATCGCGCCGATTACAATCGATCCAAAGACCTGTTGCATCATTTAATGACGAAAAAGGGAAGCAGGGCTTCCCTTCTTAAATTGGAGCGGGATAAGAGACTCGAACTCTCGACCTATACCTTGGCAAGGTATCGCTCTACCAACTGAGCTAATCCCGCAAACACTTTCAGATTTGTCTGAAGCAGGAATTCTAGCGCAAAAAACCGCCTGTTTTCAAGCTTCAGCAAATTTTTGATCAGTGCTTGACCGTGTCTGGCGACGCTGCGACAGGTCGCACAGAGGCTGTAGCAACCTGGGCGGCAACTTCTTCGTTGGTCAGGGGCACAGGAAGACGCTCCAGAGCAATAGCCAACACTTTGTCGATCCACTTAACGGGCACGATCTCCAAACCCTGCTTTACATTGTCTGGTATTTCAGCCAGGTCTTTGACATTGTCCTCAGGAATGATCACCGTCTTGATGCCACCGCGCAGCGCCGCCAACAATTTCTCTTTGAGCCCGCCAATGGCAGTGACTTCACCGCGCAAGGTGATTTCGCCGGTCATGGCCACATCGGCGCGTACCGGAATGCCCGTAAGCGCCGACACCAGCGCCGTCGTCATAGCCGCACCCGCACTTGGACCATCTTTGGGCGTGGCACCGTCAGGCACATGGATATGGATATCGCGCTTATCGAACTGCTCGTCTTTGATACCCAGCGAACGCGAGCGACTGCGCACCACTGTGCGCGCGGCCTCCACCGATTCTTTCATCACATCGCCCAGCGAACCGGTTCGCGTGATGACGCCCTTGCCAGGCATGGTCGCAACCTCTATGGTAAGTAGGTCACCACCAACCTCTGTCCAAGCCAGACCCACCACCTGCCCTACTTGGTTCTGCGCCTCAGCGCGACCATAGCTGTATTTGCGCACACCCAGGAAATCGTTCAGGTTTGCTGAATCCACCACCACCGTGGGCGTGTATTTCTTCAGTAACAGGCCCTTGACCACTTTGCGGCATATTTTGCCCAGTTCACGCTCCAGCGAACGCACACCGGCTTCGCGGGTGTAGTAGCGAACAATGTCGCGCACAGCCGACTCTTGAACATCCATCTCGCCATCGCGAATGCCGTTGTTCTTCAACTGCTTGGGTAGCAAATAGCGCATCGCAATATTGGTTTTTTCGTCTTCGGTGTAACCCGACAAACGAATCACTTCCATCCGGTCCAGTAACGCGGGCGGAATGTTCATCGAATTGGACGTCGCCACAAACATCACGTCGGACAGGTCGAAATCCACTTCGACATAGTGGTCGCCAAACGTGTGGTTCTGTTCTGGATCCAGTACCTCCAGCAAGGCGCTGGAGGGATCGCCTCGAAAATCGGTGCCCAGTTTGTCGATCTCGTCCAACAAGAACAGCGGGTTGCGGGTACCTATTTTGCTCAGGCTTTGGAGCACCTTGCCGGGCATCGCGCCGATATAAGTGCGACGGTGACCACGTATCTCTGCTTCGTCGCGCATACCGCCAAGGGCCATGCGCACGTACTTGCGGCCTGTAGCCTTGGCCACAGACTGTCCTAACGAGGTTTTTCCGACACCTGGAGGCCCTACCAGACACAGGATAGGTGCCTTGACCTTGTCAACGCGCTGTTGCACAGCCAAGTATTCAAGGATACGGTCTTTGACCTTGTCCAGTCCGTAATGGTCTTCGTTCAAAACCTGCTCGGCGTGCGCCAAATCGTGTTTGATCTTGGTCTTCTTGCTCCAAGGCAAGGCCACGAGGGCATCGATGTAGTTTCGAACCACGGTGGCTTCGGCCGACATGGGCGACATAAGTTTGAGCTTTTTGAACTCGGCATCGGCCTTCTTGCGCGCTTCAGCAGGCATCTTGGCCAGCTTGATTTTTTTCTCGATTTCTTCGATGTCGGCGCCTTCCTCACCATCGCCCAGCTCTTTCTGGATAGCTTTGACCTGTTCATTCAGGTAAAAGTCGCGCTGGTTCTTTTCCATCTGCCGCTTGACTCGGCCACGAATTTTTTTGTCCACATTCAAAATGTCGACTTCGCGTTCAAGCTGCTCAAATAAGTTTTCAAGCCGCTTATTGACCGGGTCCAAATCCAGAACAACCTGCTTGGACTCCAACTTGAGAGGCAAGTGAGCTGCGATGGTGTCGGCCAGACGGCCGGGATCATCGATACTGGAGATCGACGTCAAGATCTCCGAAGGAATTTTTTTATTCAGTTTGACGTACTGATCGAACTGCTGCATTACCGCTCGTCGCAGTGCTTCAAGCTCGGTGGACTGCGCATCGGCTCGTTCTACCGAAGAGTCGATCGGGGCGACACTGGCTACAAAATGGGTATCGCCATCACGAATCGCCAATACCTTGGCGCGCTGCAAACCCTCCACCAGCACCTTGACGGTGCCGTCGGGCAGCTTCAGCATCTGCAAGATCGTGGCAACACAGCCCATTTCAAACATGTCATCAGTAGACGGCTCGTCTTTGGCTGCTGCCTTTTGCGCCACCAGCATGATGCGACGCTCGGCCTCCATAGCGGCTTCAAGCGCCTTGATACTTTTCGGGCGTCCAACGAACAAAGGGATGACCATGTGGGGGAAGACCACCACATCGCGCAAAGGCAAAAGGGGCAGGTCAAGCGGCAAACTGGGCAATGGGGTATGTCCGGACATTTCAACCTCAACAAAAAAAGTGGGTGGGGTTTATGCGGGCGATATCAACCGGACGCATCGGTAATTTCAAAGAAGCCCTCTTTTCTTGGGGATGGCATTCAGGCCTGCTTAGCCACTTCGCGGTACACCAATAGAGGAGGCTTGTTCTCGTCAATGGTGGCTTCGTCAACCACCACTTTCTCCACGTTGCTCAGGCCAGGCAACTCAAACATGGTGTCGATCAGCGCACTTTCCAAAATAGAGCGCAGACCACGGGCACCCGTCTTACGGACCAGCGCCTTGCGGGCAATCGCCTTGAGCGCAGCAGGGCGGACCTCCAAGTCAGCACCTTCCATGGACAACAAACGGGCAAACTGCTTCACGACTGCATTTTTGGGCTCGGTCAATATTTCAACCAGCGCGTCTTCGCTCAGTTCTGCGAGTGCAGCAATGACGGGCACGCGGCCCACCAACTCGGGAATCAGACCAAACTTGATCAGGTCTTCTGGTTCGATTTCCTTGAACGATTCGGTCAGACTGCGCTGCTGCTTGCTCTTGACAAGCGCACCAAAGCCCATCCCTGAAGCCTCGGTTCGGTTTTCAATGATCTTTTCAAGTCCTGCAAATGCTCCACCGCAAATGAACAAAATATTGGTGGTGTCCACCTGCAGGAAATCTTGGTTGGGATGCTTGCGGCCACCCTGCGGAGGTACCGAGGCCATCGTGCCCTCAATGAGCTTAAGCAAGGCCTGCTGAACGCCCTCGCCCGACACGTCACGGGTGATAGACGGGTTGTCAGATTTGCGTGTGATTTTGTCTATTTCGTCGATGTAGACGATACCCTGCTGCGCGCGCGCTACATCGTAATTACAGCTTTGTAACAGCTTGGCGACGATGTTTTCAACGTCTTCACCCACATAACCGGCTTCGATCAGCGTGGTGGCGTCAGCCATCACAAAGGGGACGTTCAGCATGCGTGCCATGGTCTGGGCCAACAGTGTTTTGCCGGAACCTGTAGGGCCGATCAACAAGATGTTGCTCTTGGCCAGCTCCACATCGTCTTTGCGCGCAGTCAACTTGTGGCGCAAACGCTTGTAGTGGTTGTAAACCGCAACCGCTAGGGCGCGCTTGGCGGAGTCCTGACCGATAACGTAGTTATCCAGATTGGACTTGAGTTCGGCGGGCGTTGGTACATCGTTACCTGGGGCTTTCACCGCTTCCAGATTAGGCAACTCGTCACGAATGATGTCATTGCACAAATCAATGCACTCGTCGCAAATAAAAACCGAAGGCCCGGCAATCAGCTTTTTAACCTCGTGCTGACTCTTGCCACAAAAAGAGCAGTAGAGCGATTTTTCACTGGAGGCGGCTTTTTTGTCGGCCATATGTCTTTAGAGTCGGATGAGCAGAAGAAACAAAGGCTGCCATGATAGTTCAAGGCTGCCAGAGGCATTAGCGAGGAAAAGCACTGGATTTGATGCGCTTTTCCGAATTGGCGTGCACGGAATGGCAGGGAAAGTCCCTGGGCTTAGACAGCACCAGGGCGCTTGTCGATCACTTTGTCAATCAAACCATAGTCGGCCGATTCGGCAGCAGACAGGTAATAGTCTCGCTCGGTGTCGCGCTCAATTTTTTCCAAAGGCTGACCCGTGCGTTCAGCCAAAATCCTGTTGAGTTGGTCACGCGTTTTCAGAATTTCGCGAGCGTGGATCTCGATCTCGGTGGCTTGGCCCTGGGTTCCACCCAAAGGCTGGTGAATCATGATCTTCGAATTCGGCAAAGCGAACCGCTTGCCCTTGGCACCCGCAGCCAACAAGAAAGCACCCATACTGGCGGCCATGCCGATACACAGCGTGGAAACATCTGACTTGATGAAGTTCATGGTGTCAAAAATGGCCATGCCAGCGCTCACCGAACCACCGGGCGAGTTGATGTAAAAAGAGATGTCCTTGTCTGGATTTTCACTTTCAAGAAACAGCAACTGCGCCACGACCAAGTTGGCAGACTGGTCGTTGACTGGACCCACCAAAAAGATCACACGTTCTTTGAGCAAGCGCGAATAAATGTCGTAGGCGCGCTCGCCGCGACCCGACTGCTCGATCACCATGGGCACCATGCCCAAGCCTTGAATATCCATTGCGCTCATGCGTTTCTCCATGTATTGATTGGTCGCTATGCCACTACTGTAACCAACCTGTGAAGGCCGTTACCCGGTCACGGATTTGACTGAGTTTTGTATATGGCGTGCATGTCATAAAAGGCAAGCGAAAGCCGAAAAAAAGGGCGGAAAACTCCGCCCTTGGCTTTGCAAGCATACAGCTCATGCCACTCGACAAGACAGCGCTGGCGCACTGCACAGTTAAGCAGCGTAAGTCGATCAGGCCTGGCCCATCAGCTCTTCAAAGCTGACTGACTTGTCTGTGATCTTGGCTTTGGACAAAACAAATTCGGTCACGTTGTTTTCGATAACGATGGACTCGACCTCTGCCATGCGGCGGTTGTCACCGGTGTACCAGCGCACCACATCAGCAGGCTTTTCATAGGAAGCCGCCAATTCTTCGATGTGAGACTTGATCTGTTCGGGCTTGGCGTGCAGTTCGTTGGCACGCACCAACTCGGCCACAACCAAACCTAGGCGCACGCGGCGCTCGGCTTGTGGGCGGAACAGGTCGTCAGGAATAGAAGCCTTGTCAGCATCTTTCACACCGCGCTGCTTGAGGTCGGCAAGGGCGCCTTCAACCAAGCGTTCCAGTTCGGCTTGAACAACCGACTTGGGCAAGTCCAACTCGGCTTTGGCGGACAATGCGTCCATAGCGGCTTGCTTGTTGCGAGCTTGCAAGCGAAATTTGACTTCACGCTCAAGATTCTTCTTGATATCGGCCCGCAGTCCGTCAACAGTGCCGTCGGCAATGCCCAAAGAGGCTGCCAAGACATCGTCAACCTCGGGAAGGTGTGCCGCCTCGACCTTGTTCAACGTTACCAAGAAATCCGCGGTTTTACCTGCGACGTCTTTACCGTGGTAGTCCTCGGGGAACGCCAGCGGGAAGGTTTTGGACTCGCCCGACTTCATGCCGCGCACGGCATCTTCAAATTCCTTCAGCATCTGGCCATCGCCCACAATGAACTGAAAAGCGTCGGCCTTGCCACCTTCGAACGGCTCACCGTCGATCTTGCCTGCGAAGTCGATGGTGACACGGTCACCGTCTTGGGCGGCCTGGTCTTGTGCGCGCAGGGCAAAGGTTCGGCGCTGCTTGCGCAAAATGTCCAGGGTTCGGTCGATGGCAGCGTCGTTGACTTCAGAGCTGACTTTTTCCACTTCGGCGGTGGTCAGATCATCAATTTTGACGTCTGGGTACACCTCAAAAACCGCGTCAAAGGCCAGATGGCCTTCGGGCGACTCTTCTTTTTCGGTGATCTTGGGCTGGCCAGCCACGCGCAGTTGCGCTTCGTTGGCAGCGGTAGCAAAAGCTTCGCCCACTTTGTCGTTCATGACTTCGTAGTGCACCGAGTAGCCGTAGCGCTGCGCCACAACGTTCATAGGCACTTTACCGGGACGGAAACCGTCCATCTTGACGTCGCGTGCCAGTCGCTTGAGGCGCTTGGCTACTTCGCTCTGAATCACTTCGGCCGGTAGCGTCAGCGTGATCTTGCGCTCAAGCTTATCAAGGGTTTCAACGTTCACGGTCATGGTTTTCTCCAAAAGGGTGTCGGTCAACCAGCCTGTCTGGCCGACCCGGAATGTCTTTTCGTCTGTGAGGTGGTGCGCGGGGGGGGACTCGAACCCCCACATCCTTGCGGACGTCAGGACCTAAACCTGGTGCGTCTACCAATTTCGCCACCCGCGCGTCCTGTGAGCGTTTTTACTTGCATGGCACCCCAAGAGCGCGGCTTGCAAGTTATCCGCTTTACGGTAACCCTAGATTGTAGCCTCTGCGGCTGCCCGAGCCTGCTCAGGAAAGCAGCCGCTGGCGCAGTTCCCGAACAGCGCTGCCTGGTGTGGTCAGTACCGGCAATCCCACCGCCTGCTGCACAGCCACTTGCGCCCGCGCCATGCTGAACTGAGCCAGCGCAATCACCCGGCAGCCCTGACGGGCGAGCGATTGGGCCGCCTGCACCACCAGAGCATCGTGGCGGGCTGTGTCGCCTTCATTCAGAGCCTGCATGGCACCCTCGGCCAATACAGTGAAAAGGTCGGTGCCCGCCGGAAACTCGGGTGGCATGGACGCCAGCGTAGGCGCGAAAGATGCGATAAGCCCAATGCGCCCGCCTTGCCCGACCGCTTCGGTCACCATGGCCTCGTTGGGTTTGAGCACCGGCATGTGGGGCCTGCGGGCAGCCACCGCTTCAATGCAGGGGCCGAAGGCCGAACAGGTGAACAAAATGGCCTGGGCTCCCGTGCTTTCAGCATACGCCGCAAGCATCTCAAAGCGCTGGTGCATCGCTGCGTCCAACCCCTGCCCTGACCGCACGAGATCGGCAGACAGGCTGTCGTCCAGCAGATTCATGCGTTGTGTCTGCGGCCAGGCGCGCTCCAACTCTTCGTTGATCGGTGCCACCGAATGCGCCAACGCGTGAATGAGGGCAATACGCGTCATGTTGTGCCCTGACGTTTCTGACGGGCACGTTGCAGCCCCATCACCAGCAGCAGCAAAGCCAGCGCCGGCAAGTACAACCACTCCTTGGCCGGTCGGTCAGAAGGGACTTCCGCCGACACGATGCGGTAGCCTTGCTCAATACCCAGCTTGGCGGCGGGGCTGCCAAACTTCACCGCAGCGATCAACAGTTCGTCGCCTTGCGCCATCACGGTCAGGCCCGAACTGGCCAGGCGTTCGCGGGCCTTGCCAGGTTCACCCAAGGGCAGCAGAACGCCTTTGCGGATGTCGTCACCGTTCATGTTCATGCCCTCGATCCAGACACGCTTGCCCGAACCCGCTGGTGCTTGCTCAATCAGTTCGCTCATCTGGGCTGCTGGCACTTCGTCAAACGGCGGGTAAACCATATCCCACCAAAAACCTGGTCGAAACAGGGTGAAGGTGATGAGCAACAGGGCAATGGTTTCGTACCAGCGGGACTTGACCAGGAAATACCCCTGTGTGGCTGCCGCAAACACCAGCATGGCCACCGTGGCACTGACCACGGTGAGCACAAGATGCAGCGGACCGGACAACCCTATGAGCAACAACTGGGTGTTCTAGATGAACAGAACTCGCAAGATGGCCGTGCGCATGCTGTAGTAGAAAGCGGTGACGCCTGTTTTGATGGGGTCGGCACGGGCAATGGCCGCCGCAGCAAATGAGGCCAAGCCCACCGGCGGTGTCACGTCGGCCATGAGACCGAAATAAAACACGAACAGGTGCACGGCAATCAGCGGCACGATCAGGCCGCTTTGGGCGCCGAGCTCCACCACCACCGGCGCCATCAGGGTGGACACCACAATGTAGTTGGCGGTGGTGGGCAAGCCCATGCCCAGAATCAGGCTGATGAGGGCCACCAGAATCAGCATGAGCATGAGATTGCCGCCCGAGAGCAACTCCACCAGCTCGGTCATTACCAGTCCCACACCGGTGAGTGAAACCGTGCCGACGATGATGCCGGCCGCCGCCGTGGCCACGCCAATACCGATCATGTTGCGCGCACCGGTGGCCAAGCCATCAATCAGGTCAACAAAACCTTGCCGGGTGGCAGCACCCAGCCCGCCCTGCCCGCGAAACGCGGCGATGATGGGCTTTTGCGTGACCATGACGAAGATCATGAACAGCGTAGCCCAGAAAGCCGAGAGGCCTGGGGACATGCGTTCTACCATCAGGCACCAGATCAGCACCACCACCGCCAGCAGGTAGTGCAGGCCCGACTTCACGGTCGGCCCGGTTTCGGGCAGCTCAAACACCGGCGCGTTCGGGTCGTCCAGTTCCAGGGCAGGCTGCTTGGCGCCAAACCAGAGCAGACCGACATAACTGGCCAGCAGGCCAGCACCCACGATCCAGGCGGCGGCATCGCCAGCCACCGTCTTGATCCAGCCGATGCCCCAGTACACGGCACCCGACAGGACAAAGAACCCGGCCACAGTCATGGCAAACGACATCAGGCGCGAGCTTGGCGTGGCGTTACCGCGCCGTGGCAGGCCAACCATGTTGGCCTTGAGCGCCTCCAGGTGCACGATGTAGATCAGCGCAATATAGGAAATGATGGCTGGCAGAAAAGCGTGCTTCATCACCTCAATGTAGGGAATGCCCACATATTCCACCATCAGGAAAGCGGCAGCGCCCATCACCGGAGGCATGATCTGGCCATTCACCGAGCTCGACACCTCCACCGCACCGGCCTGATCCGGCCGGTAGCCCACCCGCTTCATCAAGGGAATGGTGAAGGTGCCGGT
>JAUXXN010000572.1 GCA_030684755.1 Hydrogenophaga sp. | reverse complement strand
CCCGGCAGCCGCGACCTGCTGGTGCATTGCGGGTCCTTGAGCAAGGTGCTCAGCCCCGGCCTGCGTGTGGGCTGGATGGTGGGCCCGGCCGAGCTGCTGGCCAAAGCCACCATGTGCAAACAGTTCAGCGACGCCCACACCAGCACCTTCGCCCAGGCTACCGCCGCGCAGTACCTGAAAGCCGGACGCATGCCCGCCACGCTGGCCAAGGTGCGCGCCGTGTACGCCGAACGTGCCGCTACCATGGGCAATGCCCTGAAGCGCGAGCTGGGTGATGCGATTGAATTTGTACAGCCGCAAGGCGGCTTGTTTGTGTGGGCGCGCCTCACCGGTGCGGGCGGCAAAGTGGCCGACGGTGGCGAGTTGGCCAAACGTGCGATTGAAAAAGGCGTGGCGTTTGTGCCCGGTGCACCGTTTTATGCTTCCAACCCCGACCATGCAACGCTAAGGCTGAGCTTCGCGACAGTGGGTGTAGAGAAGATTGAAGAGGGTGTAGGGCGGTTGGGTCAGGCCATCTGATACCCGGGGGCTCGGCGCCGTTGGGGCGCTGGCCCCAGAAACGCCTTTACGCAATGTCGATCGTGTGAAAGCCGAACCGTCCGCGCTGGCGGTCGGCAAAGTAATGTTCCAGGGTTTCCTTGACGGTGCGAAAGGCGATTTCGTCCCAAGGAATTTCGGCTTCGGTGAACAGGCGGGCTTCGATGGTTTCCACGCCGGGGTTGAACTGGTCGCTGAGCAGGCGCGCGCGGTAGTACATGTGCACCTGGCCCACACGGGCCACGTTCATGAGCGTGAAGATCTCGCCCATTTCAAACTGCGCACCTGCTTCTTCCACCGTTTCGCGGGCCGCGCCCTGGGCGGTGGTTTCGTTCAGTTCCATGAAGCCTGCGGGCAGGGTCCATTTGCCAAAGCGGGGTTCGATGTTGCGCTTGCACAGCAACACGTATTCACCCGAAGCACCCCACACAGGCACGGTGCCCACCACGTTGAGCGGGTTTTCGTAGTGGATGGTGTTGCAAGCTGTGCAGACGGCGCGGGGTTTGGTGTCGCCGTCATCGGGGATGCGGTAGGCGACTGTTGAACCACATTGTTTGCAGTGTTGGATAGGGCAGCGGTGCATGCCCGAAGTGTAGGGGCAAACAAAAAGGGCTCCTTGCGGAGCCCTTGGTGTCACGGTGTGGGTGCGGGGTATTGGCCGCACCGGTGCGCGCAGCAGGGTTAGGCCTTTTTGGCGCCGGTGGTCTTGCCGTGCTTTTCGATCAGGGCGCGGGCTGAGTCCAGCAACTGTTTGCCATTGAAGCCACGCTTGTCCATGTCTTGCATCCACTCCACTTCTACCAAGCGGGCTTTGCGCTTGAATTCTTGCGCTTCAGCGGCCGGAATGGTGTAGATGGTGTTGCCTTGCTTCACGGCCGATTCGCGGCCGGGAACGTCACCACCCTGCTGGACCTTACCCAACCATCCAGAGGTTTCCATGCCGGAGTTTTTGTCGATGATGGCCTTCAGGTCGGGCGGCAACGAGGCGTTCTTGGCCTTGGTCATCGCCATGACGAAGGTGGTGGTGTAGAGCGCGCCGCCAGCGGGGTCGAAT
>JAUXXN010000556.1 GCA_030684755.1 Hydrogenophaga sp. | reverse complement strand
CATTGCCTTAACTAAAATTTCAAATCCACTGCAATCAACGCATCACACCACGATCAGAAATCACGCGCGGCGTAATAAAGACCAGCAACTCAGACTTATTCGATGTCTTACTCTTGTTCTTAAACAAGTTACCAACCACTGGTAAGTCCCCAAAGAATGGGACCTTTGTCGTATCATCAATTTCTATTAACTCAAAAATGCCACCAATCACCACAGTGCCGCCATTTTCAACCAACACTTGCGTTTGAATGTGCTTGGTGTTGATCGCAATACCAGCAGCGGTGGTTTCCCCACGACTGTCTTTGTTGACATCGACATCCAAAATAATACTGCCTTCGGGGGTTATTTGCGGCGTAACTTCCAGCTTCAAATTGGCTTTACGAAAAGCAATGGCTGTTGCACCGCTGGCCGTAGCGGTCTGGTAGGGGTATTCAGTGCCCTGCTCAATCAGGGCTTTGACTTGGTCTGCGGTTACAACCCTTGGACTGGAGACAATTTTTCCTCGTCCATCGGCTTCCAGTGCCGAAATCTCAAGATTCAAGAAACGGTTGGCCGCAGAACTGAACAACGAGATGGCGAATGCTGCTGGTGCAAAACCGCCTGCGCCGGTAGATGGCAGGTTCACAAATGAAGTGTTGATGGTGTCTAAAACGTTTTCGCTTTCCCTGGTGGTGCTG
The DNA here is from genome assembly GCA_030684755.1 of Hydrogenophaga sp. Lineage (GTDB taxonomy): Bacteria > Pseudomonadota > Gammaproteobacteria > Burkholderiales > Burkholderiaceae_C > Hydrogenophaga. The sequence continues at coordinate 5,889 of JAUXXN010000556.1, read as the reverse complement.
GAAACTGCGTTGTAACTTCCACCAATCGTCATGCGGTTAGAGCCACCAATGGCATAACCTGCATCGCCACCCCGAACTCCGCGCAAATCGCTTCCGCCCAAGCGAACACCAAGGGAACGGCCAAATCGGTCGTCGGCTTCAACAATGCGCGCCTCAATCAAAACCTGGCGAATGGGAATATCAAGCTTGGCGATCAGGTCTTGCACCTGCTCAAGCTTTGAGGGTATGTCCGTCACGAATAGTTGGTTGGTGCGGGGCTCGGAAATCACACTCCCGCGTGGTGTCAGGAGGCGTGCATTGCCACTGCCATCGCCCCCTCCGCCACCCGATAGTTGCACAGCAATATCCGCCGCTTTGGCGTAGTTCATCTGAAAGCCTTGCGTGCGCACGGTCTCCAGGCTTTCAATCGAAGCTTTTGACTCAAGCTCTTGTTTTTCTCGGGCAGCGATTTCGTCTCTTGGAGCAATCCAGAGCACATTGCCCGACTTGCGCATGCCAAGGCCCTTGGCTTGCAGAATGATGTCCAATGCTTGGTCCCAAGGCACATCCTTGAGCCGAAGAGTAACGGCACCCGACACAGAATCGGAAGTCACCACGTTGAAGTTGGTGAAATCAGCGATCACCTGAAGCAAGGAACGGACTTCAATGTTCTGAAAGTTCAGAGACAGTTTTTCGCCGCTGTAGCCTGGGCCTTGCGTCAGCTTGGATGGATCTACTTTTTGCTCGCGCACTTCCAACACAAATTGGTTATCGCTTTGGTAAGCCGAATGCTCCCAGTTGCCCTTGGGGGTGACAACCATGCGAACGCGGTCGCCGCTTTGCGAGGTTGTAACGGTCTGCACGGGTGTACCAAAATCGGTAACGTCCAGGCGTCTGCGCAATCCTTCAGGCAAAGATGTTTTCAAAAAGTCAACCACCAAGTTTTGACCTTGCTGGCGAATATCTACCCCGACCTGGTTGCTGGCCAAATCAACGACGATGCGCCCAGAGTTTCCACTGCCACGGCGAAAATCAATGTCTTTGAGCGCGGCGGTGTCGCGGTTGCGGCTTTCGGCAAAAGCCGCTTGAGCAGGAGGTGCTGCCGCTACGGCGTCGGAGCGCTCAAAAACCACCAGCAAAAATTTGCCATCGACTTTGGCTTGGTAGGCCGCAGGCTGCTTCAGATTGATCACCACACGGGTACGGTCGCCGGCCTGAACCACATTGGCTGAACGCAGGTTGCCCTGATTGAGTTCAACGGCGTTGCGCCCGATGTTGTTGACAACACCGGGAAAGTCCAGCGCAATGCGCGCGGGTGCTTGTATGGTGAAACCGGTGGGTACTGCTGAAAGGGGTTGGCTGGTTTCAATGCGAATGATTTCAACACCGCCTTGGACGCCCCCTGTGAGCGATTGGATGGCATTTTGAGCCTGAGCCCAAACGGTGGTCAAGGCCATGGAGGCCAAGACGGCGCTCTTTAGCAAGGCATGCCCCCATGCTCCGGTTGTTTTGGCCATGTTGAGCTTGTTCATTTAGACGCGTCCTCTTGTATCTGCAGCGCCGCAGGGCGCTCGGTCCATTCGCCGACGGAGTCTTGCACGATTTCTCGCAGCGTGACTTCGGTTTCTGTAATTTTGTTCACCCGCCCATAGTTCTGACCCAAATAGTTGCCAGAGCGCACTTGGTAGAGCAAGTTGTCCACCTTCACGAGGGCCACCAGTTGGCCCTGGCTGTGAATGCTGCCCACCATGCGCATGGTATCCAGTGGATAGGCCTCCAAGGGTTGTTTGCGGCGGTTAAGTTCAGGCTCGATCAATGCCGAGTTGACTACGGCCGTGCTGGGACTGCCCCTCATCACGCTGGCAAGCTTTTCACCGCTAAATGGCGGCATCATCTGCTCACCACCATAGGTTTGTGGGATGAATTTGGTGGGTTCAGGAATAGGCTTGACTTGGGGTTTGATGGAGTTGCGTTCGGATTGCATCCAAGCCTGGAGTTCGTCTTGGCCCGATGTGGTGCATCCTGACGCCACAACCAAACAGCAGATGCCCAGCACCATCGGCAGTGTCTTTGTACACATCATTTTTTGACCCCTTTGGCCTTTTGCTGCGACGTAACTTCTTCTGGATCTAGGTAACGAAACGTCTTGGCCGTACAGTCCATGGTCAAAACACCATCCCGGTCTTTGATGGGCGTCAGCGTGAGGTTGTTGAGCGTCACTATTCGGGACAGATTGGCGATGTCAGCAGCAAACAATCCGATGTCGTGGTAAGTCCCAGTGACGCGCACTGAGATAGGCAGTTCAGCGTAATACTCTTTCACCAGCACTTGACCAGGCCTGAACAACTCAAATTGCAGGCTGCGACCGAGGCCTGCTTGGTTGATGTCAGACAACAAGGCGTCCATTTCAGCCTTGCTGGGCAACTGGCGTTCAAGTTGGTTGACGTATTGCTGAACCTGCTCAAGTTGCTTCTTGAGGGCATCCAGGTTGACGGCTTGAACCAATTTGCTACGGTAATCGGTACGTAATTGTTCTTCGCGTGTTTTTTCGGCCACGAGTTCCTCGTCGGAGGCCTTCAGCCAAAGAAACCACAGGCCTGCAACCACTGCGACGCAGACGGCGACATACAGCAAATTGCGGGGCAGCAGCGGCCACTGAGAGGGGTCGTTGGGATCCAGACCTGAGAACTGGGCAGTGATTTGATCTTGGATTTCTTTGAAATCCACGTTGATCTGGGGCATTTTGGCCATGTTGGTTGTAGCCTCAATCAGACTTTGCCGGGCACAGCGGGCGGCGCAACGGCAGGACCTGAGGGGGTGGCAGCGGCTGCGGGCCGTAAAAGTGAAACACGGATGGTGAAATTGGAAACCCGCCGCTGCTCTCTGTTGCTGACTGCCACATTGGCCGACACAATTTCCACAAGTTCAGGTCGACCCAGCCATGGGCTGTTGTTGCCCAAATTGCGCAACAACTCCGATACCCGCTCCTGTGATTGGGCTACGCCAACAAGCAGCACGCTTTGGTTTTCTTGCTTCATGCTGCTGAGGTAAATACCATCTGGCAGCTGGGTCACAAGCTCATCCAGCAGGTGAACGGGCAAGTTGCGATCGCCTTGAAGGTCCTCAACGGCCGTCTGTCTTGCGCGCAATGAAGCAATTTCATTTTGAAGACTGGCAATGTCTTTGATCTCAATGTCGAGCTTGGCAATTTCGGCTTGAAGTAAACGGTTGCGTTCTTGCTGGGTGGTAATTTGCCCTTGGTACCAAGTGAAAACTGCGCCGCAAATGATGCCACCCAGCAGAGCCGAGAGGCCCAACTGGGTGAAAAAATGTTCCTTCTGCCGCTTTCTGGCTGCCTCTCGGTGAGGCAATAGGTTGATCAGTATCATTGGTAAAACCTCCGCAAGGCCAAGCCAGTTGAGGTCAGGTAAGAAGGTGCTTCTCGGGCAATTCTGCGGGCTTGAACCGTTGAAGCGACTTCCATGGCGTCGAAGGGATTGATCACCATGCAGGCAAAGGACGTTTGGTTCGTGACTGCATCCGTCAAACCGGGCAACGCTGCACTGCCGCCAGCCAGAAGAATGTGATCGATCTTGTTGTGGGGCGTACTGGTGAAGAAGAACTGCAGCGCACGGCCAATTTCTTGCGACATGGATTCAATGAAAGGCCCAAGAACGGCAGACTGGTAGTCCTCTGGCAGTTCTCCAGAGCGCTTTTTGGCCTCAGCTTCGTCAGACGAAAACCCATATTGGCGCACGATGAGTTGCGTGAGCTGGGCCCCCCCAAAGGCTTGATCGCGCTCGTATAAGACATCTTCGTTGCGTATGACTTGCATGCTGGTGGTCAGGGCACCCACTTCAAACAAAGCCACGAGTGAGTCAACGCCTTGGTTGGGCAAAGTTTCGATGACACGACCAGCAGCCATGCGCGATGCATAGGATTCCACATCCATGATGACCGGCTTCAGGCCAGCAGCCTCGGCAAGGCCCTGGCGGTCAGACACTTTTTCTTTTCGAGATGCCGCAATGAGGACTTCAACATCACCCGCCGAGCTGGCACTGGGTCCGATAAGACAGAAGTCTAGGCTCACTTCGTCCAAGGAGAATGGAATGTACTGGTTGGCCTCTGATTCAACCTGTGCTTCCAGCTCCTTGTCTGAGAGTCCGCCAGGGAGGATAATTTTTTTGGTGATGACTGCGGATGCAGGCAGCGCCATGGCTACATTTTTGGTTTTGCTGCCACTTTTTCGCACCAGCCGTCGGACGGCCTCAGCAACTTCATCAAACTTTTCGATGTTGCCGTCGGTGATCCACCCGCGCTCCAATGGCTCGATCGCACAGCGTTCGACCACCAAAGCGCCCGCGCGGTTTCGGCTGAGTTCTACCAGTTTGACACTGGACGAACTGACATCAATACCCAGCAACGGTGCCGACTCTCGGCTAAATAACGACCCCAATGAGATCAAGGTGGCCCCCAAAAAATGACGGCGCTGCGAGGCACCAAACTTAAGAAATCACTTGAATGCTAGCAGTAAGCACTTTGTGCGGCAAAGAATTTTCTCCCTGTTCACACAAGAAAGCGTTGTCAAAAGCATACGCGTTTTTGACATGTATGCCTCGTGAGTTAGGGGCGCAGACCACCGGACAAACAACCACTCACAATATGCACGTCTGTGTTTACTTCCCGCCACTGGGCGATTTTTATAATCTTTTATCGACATACTGATTATCCGCATGCCCAAAGACGACAACGCCACCCCCAAGCAACATTTGCCGCCAGTATCTGCCGGACGCAGGGCAGTCTTCTGGATTGGTCGCCTTGCGGTGGGTCTGGTCGGACTGGCGGCGGCAGGCGGAGTGGCACTTGCGATCACCGTGGGCATTGCCTTGGCTGTGGCTTACCCCAACCTGCCTGACGTGGCGGACTTGGCCGATTACCGCCCCAAACTTCCCCTGCGGGTGTTCACGGCCGACGGTCAGCTGATGGGAGAGTTTGGTGAAGAGCGTCGCAACCTGCTGACCATTCGTGAAATACCCGACGTGATGAAAAATGCGGTGTTGGCGATTGAAGACGCTCGCTTTTTCGAGCATAGCGGCGTGGATTACCGCGGCATGATGCGGGCCGCGCTGGCCAATTTGGGACAGGCAAAGAGCCAAGGAGCTTCCACCATCACAATGCAGGTGGCTCGCAACGTGTATCTGTCAGCCGAGAAGAGCTACACCCGGAAAATCTACGAAGTGCTGCTGACATTCAAGCTGGAGCACATGCTGACCAAGGAACAAATCCTTGAGATTTACATGAACCAAATATTCTTGGGACAGCGCGCGTACGGGTTTTCCTCCGCATCACAGACCTACTTTGGCAAGCCGCTCAAAGACGTGACAGTGGCAGAGGCAGCCATGCTGGCTGGCCTGCCCAAAGCCCCCTCAGCCTACAACCCCATCAGCAACCCCAAGCGTGCGCGCATCCGTCAGCTGCACATCATTGACCGGATGTTGGAGAATGGTTTCATCACCCCGGCAGAGGCCAATGCCGCCAAAACCGAACCACTCCAACTGCGTCAAAGCCGCATTCAGCCTTCGGTGCATGCAGAATATGTGGCCGAAATGGTGAGACAAGTGATGGTCGCGCAATACGGTGAAGAAGCGTACACGCGCGGCTTGAATGTCACCACCACACTCCAGTCTGGCGAACAACAAGCGGCCTACCGAGCGGTGCGCAAAGGCGTGCTGGACTTTGAACGGCGCCAGATTTACCGTGGTCCAGAGTTGTTTATTAACTTACCGGCTGACAAAGTTGCTCGGGACGATGCGATTGACGATGCCCTGAACGACCGACCTGACAACGATGATCTGATGTCGGCCGTGGTTTTGGAAGCCAGTGCGCGCCGGGTAGTGGCCGTTCGACAAG
>JAUXXN010000549.1 GCA_030684755.1 Hydrogenophaga sp. | reverse complement strand
ACCACCACTGCATCATGGCGTCCTGGACACCGGCATAGACCGAGTAGGAGTGCGTCGCGCTGGTCGGAATCTGGAGGTTGTTGAAGATGTGCAGCAACGCCACCGCGATGATGTAAGCACCAAAGAACCAGTTGGCCACGTAAATGTGGCGCACCTTGCGGATACCGACCGTACCAAAGAACACAACCGCATACGAGACCCAGACGACGGCGATCAACAGATCAATCGGCCAGATCAACTCGGCGTATTCCTTGCCCTGCGTCAGACCCAAGGGGAGCGTAACAACGGCCAAAACAATGACCAAGTTCCAACCCCAGAACGTCACCCACGCAAGCTTATTCAAAAAAAGCTTTGTATGACAGGTTCGCTGCACCACGTAGTAACTGGTTGCAAACAAGACGCAACCTCCAAACGCAAAAATCACCGCGTTGGTGTGCAGTGGTCGCAAGCGACCGTAGCTTAGCCACTCGATGCCCATATTGAGCTCGGGCCAAGTTAACTGGGCGGCGATGATCACCCCCACCAACATGCCCACCACGCCGTAGATCACGGACATGATGGCAAAACCACGGACAACACCGTCGTCGTAGACCGCCGACTGGCTGGCCTTTGTTATTACGGACATACAGAACTCCTCATAAATGTCACTGTGTCGAGTGTCCTCACGGACCCTCTCTTGCGCCTTGACTTATATCAATCGCCATTGAGAATGCGATCACCTTCCCGCTCAATATTGTCAAACTGCCCTCGTTGCAAAGCCCACCAGAACACACCGATGATTGCAAAGACCAGCAAGATAGAAATTGGGATCAACAAGTACAAAACATCCATGATGAATACCTAGAAAATTCAAGCTTCAAACGCAGATAAGCGTTGTGATGCATGGTACGCCCGTCAGGGCACGCCATGCGCCGTATCTGAGGGGCGCGATGGGGCTTTGGAGACCAGCCGCAAAGCGTTGCCAATCACCAGCAATGAACTGCCGGCCATACCCAGGCCAGCCAGCCATGGCGGCATGAAACCAAGCAGCGCCAGCGGAACACAGGTCAGGTTATAAAGTCCTGCCCACGCTAGGTTTTGCCGTACGATGCGCAAAGTGGCGCGGGCTTGCACCAAAGTCAACACCACGTCCATGACCTGTCCACCCTGTATCACATAGTCTGACTGTGCCTGCGCCAACGGCGCGGCGTGACCCAATGCAAACGAGGTGTCAGCACGGGCCAACACGGGACCATCGTTCAGACCATCGCCCACCATGGCGAGCTTCAAGCCTTTTGCTTGTAGCGCCACGATTTCAACCAATTTTTGCTCGGGAGACGCACCCGAAATCACGTGGTCAACCCCGACCGCTTGCCCCACCTGTTGAGCTGCGGCATCGCGGTCACCCGACAAAAGCCAAGTTTGCACACCCATGTCCCGCAATGCGGCGATGGCAGCCTTCGCGTCTTCTCGCAAACCCTCCTGCAAATCGAATGTGGCGATCCAGCCTTGGTCGTCTGACAGGTAAACCCGAGGGGAGTCACCCTCTTCAACCCGTCTGCCTGCATCCGACCCCTGCACGCCGCAAAACGCAAAAGACCCTAAGCGCATTCGACGCCCATCAGCGCGAAAGGCCTGCATGCCCTGCCCTGCCAGCTCGGTTAAATCGGTTAAGACAGAAAAGGGATTGAACGGGATCGAATCTTTTTGCAATCCACTTTTTGGCTCAGGAGCAGACGCAGACGCGGCCAACGCCACAGCACGCGAGACCGGGTGCAGCGAACCTGCAGCCATGGTGCCCGCCCAGTGCAGCGCCTGTTCGCGGCTGATCCCGGCGCGTGTATGCACGTCGACCAGCACCAACCGGTCGTGCGTTAGCGTGCCGGTTTTGTCGAACACCACCGCATTGATGTTGGAGAGCGACTCAAACGCCTGCAAGCGGCGCACCAAAATGCCCCGGCCCGCTAGCGCGCCCGCTGACGCGAGCATGGCCGCTGGCGTGGCCAGCGACAAGGCACACGGACAGGTAACAATCAGCACCGCAACCGCCACAGCCAACGCCTTGGTGTGGTCAATTTGCCACCAATACCAAGCAGCAAACGCCGCAGCCACCAACACCGCCACCAAGAAAGGGGCGGCAATTCGATCCACCAAAATAGCCAAACGGGGTTTTTCGGTGGATGCTTTTTCCATGAGCGACACGATCTGGGCAAAGCGGGTGTCGCGTCCGAGCTTGTCCACCCGCAGCATCACCGGTCCGCCCAGGTTGAAGCTGCCAGCAACCACAGAGCCGCCCTTTTCACGGGTCACCGGGCGCGACTCGCCGGTGAGCAGGGCTTCGTCCACGGTGGCGCTTTCGCAGAGCACCGTTCCATCGCCTGGAAAGGCTTGTCCGGCCTGCATCCGCACCACATCGCCAACCACCAAGCGGCGAATGGACACGGCCTCGAAGCTGCCGTCGGGTTTTGCACGGTCGCACACCTCGGGCAGGCGGTTCATCAGGTTATCGAGCGCGCCGGCAGTACGGTCGCGTGCTTTCAGCTCTAGGTAGCGCCCACCGAGCAAGAAAATCACAAACAAGGTGAGCGAATCGAACCAAACCTCGTAGCCCCAGGGACCAGTCGGGTCAAAGGTGGATGCGGAACTGGCCAAAAAGGTGACCAGAATGCCAATAGAGACCGGCGTGTCCATGCCCACCCGCCCGTGTTTGAGGTCGCGCCACGCACTGGAGAAAAACGGTCCGCTGGCAAAAAACACCACCGGCAGACTCAGCACCCAACTGGTCCAGCGCAACAGTTGGTCAATATCGGCGGGTATTTCACCGGGCTCGGTCACGTAGGCGGGCCATGCGTACATCATGACCTGCATGCTGCAAAAACCTGCCACAAACAAGCGCCACAACGCAAGACGGGTTTCGCGCAAACGCTCGCTGATGGAGAGCGCCTGGTGCATAGGCAGCAACCGGTAGCCGGTGTCGCCCACGGCGCGCGCCATACTGGACATACTGGTTTGAGCTGGATTCCAGCGCAGCGTGAGGCGGCGGGTGGCCGCGTGTACGTGGGCGCGTTGCACGCCGGGAAGGTGCTGAAGCGCGCTCTCGACGGTGTCGGCACAAGCGGCACAGTACATGCCCTGCACCATCAGCACCGACTCGGCGGTGCTCTGTCCATCAACATCTGTAAATTCGGTAAATTCTTGCTGCTCCACTGGATCATCGAGCACAGCGAAGTTGTCGGTGACGGTGAGTGGACCCCGGTGCTCGCCGAGCCAGCTGGGCTGCGCGGACGCGGCTGCACCCAAGTCGTTGGTTGGGAGCCCTACCGGGGGCACGGTAGAGGCCTCGTTCATGTGCTGAGGGTAAGGGAAGTCAGGTTTCATGTGCTTGATTTAAGTCAACCTGAATAGGTGCATGTTTGTTAGTCTAGGGTTCCCGTTGCAAATTCAAAGGAAATACCGCATGTACAAACGAATTCTGGTGGCCACCGATGGGTCGAAGCTCTCCGAGCAAGCGGTCGAGCATGCTATCAACTTGGCCGACCTGACCGGTGCTGAAGTGGTGGCTCTGAAAGTGGTTCCGCAGTATCCACAAACCTACTTTGAAGGCGGCGTGGCCTTGGCCGCAGCTGAGGTGGAGCGTGTCGAAAAGCAGTGGAACGACGAAGCCATGGAGGCGGTCAACGCGGTGAAGTCGGCGGGTCAGTTGCGACAAGTGAAGGTCAAAGCCATCACGGTGAAGTCGGACCTGATTGCCGAGGCCATCATCGACGCCGCCAAGCACCACCATTGCGATCTGATTGTGATGGCCTCACACGGACGCCGTGGCATCAAGCGTTTGTTGCTGGGCAGCGAGACGCAGCAGGTGCTGACCCATTCGCACACACCGGTGCTCGTGTTGAGATAAACCCTCGCCAAACGAACGCCCCCCCGCTCAGCCTTCGGCGTTACCCCCAGGGGCTGCACAGGTGGCCCAGCAAAGCAGGTTTCACCGTGCCCCTGGGCGGCTGTGCGTGCGCCGTTTTACTCTTCGTTGAGCGATTTTTTCAGGCAAACTCGTTTTTATATTGCTCGCGCAGCAGGTTCTTTTGCACCTTGCCCATGGTGTTGCGCGGCAATTCGGTCACGACAAAACAGCGCTTGGGAATTTTGAAATTCGCCAGGATTGACTTAAGTGCCGCAATGATTTGGTCCGCGTCCAGAGTGGCGCCGGGTTTGGCGATCACCACCGCCACACCCACTTCGCCAAAGTCGGGGTGGGGCACACCCACCAGTGCGCTTTCGGCCACGCCGGGCAGTTCGTTGATGAAGCCCTCAATTTCGGCCGGGTAGACGTTGTAACCGCCCGAGATGATGAGGTCTTTACTGCGCCCCACGATGCACACGTAGCCGCGGGCGTCCACACGGCCCACGTCGCCGGTCTTGAAAAAGCCGTCGGCGGTGAATTCTTCGGCGGTTTTTTCGGGCATGCGCCAATAGCCTTGGAACACATTGGGACCGCGCACCTGAATGCCCCCAATCTCACCCGCTGGCAGCGCCTGGCCCGCGTCGCCCATCACCCGCAGGTCCACGCCCGGCAAGGGGAAACCCACCGTAGAGCCCCGCCGCTCGGTCTGGTTGCCGAAACGGGCATCGGCGCCGCAGGGGTTCGAGGTGAGCATCACCGTTTCACTCATGCCATAGCGCTCCAGAATGGTGTGGTCGGTGCGGCTCTTCCAGTCGTTGAAGGTTTCGATCAGCAGCGGGGCTGAGCCGGAGATGAACAGCCGCATGTGGGCCGCCTGCTGCGGGGTGAGCGCGGGCTCGGCCAGCATGCGCACATACAGCGTGGGCACACCCATGAACACGGTAGCGCGGGGGAAAAGTGACACCACCGTGGGCGCATCAAATTTGTTTAACCACAGCATGGGGCTGCCGTTGATGAACGCACCGTGAATGGCCACAAACAGGCCATGCACATGAAAAATGGGCAAGGCGTGGATGAGCACATCGTCAGGCTGCCAGTCCCAGTAGGTGCGCAGCACCTGGGCGTTGCTCAACACATTGCCGTGCGACAGCATGGCGCCTTTGCTGCGCCCGGTGGTGCCACTGGTGTAGATGATCACGGCCGGGTCATTGGCCGCACACTGGGCGGGCTGGTGCACGTCGCTGTGGTGGGCTGCGCGCTCAAGCAAGCTGCCGTTGCGCGCGTCGTCCAGCGTGAACACATGGCGCGTGCCGGCGTTGAAGGCAATCTTGGACACCCAGCCAAAGTTTTTCGGGCTGCACACCACCACCGCGGGTTCTGCGTTGCCCACGAAATACTCAATCTCTGCGCTTTGGTAGGCGGTATTGAGCGGCAGGAACACATAGCCCGCGCGCAACGTGGCCAGGTACAACACCAGGGCTTCCACCGACTTTTCGACCTGCACCGCCACGCGCGCGCCGACGGGCAGATCCAGCGAGGCCAGCAAATTGGCCATCATGGCGGTGGCGCGGTCCAGGTCGCGCCAGCTGTAGCGTAGGCTGGGTCCGTCCGGGTCCACGGTTTCCACCGCCACGCGGTCGAGGTCTTCGGGGAAAGCTGCGCGCAGCGCGGCGAACAGGTTGTGGTTGGTCATGGTGGATGGGGTAGCGTGCATCGAAAAATGCATCAAAAAGCAGGTTTGCGCTTGGCCATGAAAGCGGCCACGCCCTCGCGGTGTTCGGCGCTGTCGGCGTACTTGTAGGCCATGGCCAGCAACTCGGGCGGCACAGCTTGCGCGGTGATGCTGCGCAGGGTTTGTTTGTTGAGTCGGGCTGCTTGCTGTGCCAGTTGCGTGGCGCGCAGTGCGCGGGAGCGTGCAAGATGGGCGACATCGGCATCTGGCCAAACCGCCTGCACAAAGCCGCGCGCCTGCATGATGGCAGCGTCCAGCACGGCAGCCTCTAACAGCATTTCGCGCGCGGTGGTCAAACCCAGCTCGCGGGCCACCAACTGTGCCTCGCGCGGGGCCATGGGGAAGCCCAAACGGGCAATGGGTGCACCAAAGCGGGCACTTTCGCCCGCCAGTCGAATGTCGCAACAACTGGCTATTTCGACCCCGGCTCCCATGCAATGGCCCTCAATCTGCGCAAATATGGGCACGTCGCAGGCCAGCATGGCGCTCAGGCCGCCCCACACATCGTTTTCATGAAAATCGCGCAAACCCGCCTCGTCAAACCGAAACGCGGGGTATTCGCTGATGTCGCCACCGGCACAAAAATGCCCATCCTGCCCACAGACCAGAACAGCGCGCACAACGGCGCGGTTCTGTAAGTCTTCAAAAACGGTTTTCAGTTGGCGCCACATGGCGCGCGACATGGCATTGAAGCGGCCCGGATGGCTCAGTGTCACGCAGGCCAGCGGCCCTTCGCAGTGCATCAAAACAGCGCCACTCATGGCTGCTCACCCCTTCTTGCGCCCAAACCACCACCACAGCCCGGCCCCGCTCAGCATCATGGGCACGCACAGCCACTGGCCCATGCTCATGCCCAGCGACAGCAGGCCCAGATGGGCATCGGGTTCGCGGAAAAATTCGGCGATGAAGCGGAACACGCCGTAACCGAACAAAAACACCGCCGACACTTGGCCAGCCGCCCGGGGCTTGCGCGCATACAGCCACAACAGCACAAACAACAGCACACCTTCGAGCAAAAACTGATAGACCTGCGACGGGTGACGGGGCAAATCGCCCGCACCCCGAAACACCATGCCCCAGGGCAGCGACGGGTCGGCCACGCGGCCCCACAGCTCGCCGTTGATGAAATTGCCCAGGCGCCCGGCTGCCAGTCCGGTGGGCACACAAGGCGCCACGAAATCCATCACTTGCAGAAACGGCCGCTGGCGGCTGTGCGCGAACCAGACCATGGCCAGCATCACGCCCAGCATACCGCCATGAAAACTCATACCGCCTTGCCAGACGGCAAAGATCTCCAGCGGATTCGCCAGGTAATAGGCGGGCTTATAAAACAGGCAGTACCCCACACGCCCACCCAGCACCACGCCCACGACACCGAGGAACAGGATGTCTTCCACATCGCGACGAACCCAGGGAGAGGGCTGCTGCACGGCAGAAAACGGCAGATGCCGCAGCCGGGCATTGGCCAGCAGCATGAAAAGACCAAAAGCGGCCAGGTAGGTCAGCCCGTACCAGTGAATGGCCACAGGCCCGAGCTGCAGTGCGACAGGGTCAATTTGAGGATGGATCAGCATGGTCTGTGATTGTGCACGCAAGAGCCGCCCGATGGCCCGAGCGGTACCGGCCTGCCTGCCCGTGCTGCTGCGGGGGTGTCAGTCGCCAAGCAGCGATAGGTCGCGCACGGCGCCCTTGTCGGCCGAGGTGGCCAGCAGCGCGTAAGCCTTGAGCGCGGCCGACACCTTTCGCGGGCGTGGCAGCACAGGTTTCCAGCCTTTCGCATCCTGCTCGGCACGGCGATTGGCCAGCTCTTCGTCGCTCACCATCAGGTTGATGCTGCGGTTGGGAATGTCGATGCGGATCTTGTCGCCGTTGCGCACCAGGCCAATGGCGCCACCGGCAGCCGCTTCGGGCGAGCAATGTCCAATGGACAGGCCCGATGTGCCGCCCGAGAAGCGCCCATCGGTGAGCAGCGCGCAGGCTTTGCCCAAGCCCTTGGACTTGATGTAGCTGGTCGGGTAGAGCATTTCTTGCATGCCGGGGCCGCCTTTGGGTCCTTCGTAGCGCACGATCACCACGTCGCCGGCCTTCACGTTGTCGGCCAGAATCTGCGCCACGGCTTCGTCTTGCGACTCGGTCACAAAGGCCGAGCCTTCGAACACCAGAATCGATTCATCCACACCAGCGGTTTTCACCACGCAACCGTCCAGCGCAATGTTGCCGCGCAGCACGGCCAAGCCGCCCTCTTGCGAGAAGGCGTGCTCACCCGAGCGGATGCAACCTTCGGCGCGGTCCACATCCAGGCTGGGCCAGCGGGTGGCCTGGCTGAATGCCACCTGGGTGGGAATCCCGGCCGGACCGGCCCTATAGAAGGTCTTGACCTCTTCCGACGGCTGGCGGGCGATGTCCCAGGCGTCCAGCGCGTCCTTCATGGTCTTGCTGTGGATGGTGGGCACATCGGTGTGCAGCTTGCCCGCGCGGTCCAGTTCACCCAGGATGGCCATGATGCCCCCAGCGCGGTGCACGTCTTCAATGTGGTACTTGTTGGTGTTGGGTGCCACCTTGCACAACTGCGGCACCACGCGCGACAGCCGGTCGATGTCGGCCATGGTGAAGTCGATCTCGGCTTCTTGGGCGATGGCCAGGATGTGCAGAATGGTATTGGTCGAGCCGCCCATGGCGATGTCCAGCGTGATCGCGTTCTCAAAGGCCTTAAAGCCCATCGAGCGCGGCAGCACCGAGGCGTCTTCCTGCTCGTAGTGGCGCTTGCACAAATCCACAGCCAGGCGCCCTGCCCGCTTGAACAGCTGCTCGCGGTCGGCGTGGGTGGCCAGCACCGTGCCATTGCCGGGCAGTGCCAGGCCCAGCGCCTCGGCCAGGCAGTTCATGGAATTGGCGGTGAACATGCCAGAGCACGAACCGCAGGTGGGGCAGGCCGAGCGCTCCACTTCGGCCAGGTCGGCATCGCTCACGCTGTCATCCACCGCCATCACCATGGCATCCACCAGATCGAGCTTCTTGAACTCCACCACCTGGGTTTGCGGGTTGGCCAGACGCACTTTGCCGGCTTCCATGGGACCGCCCGACACAAACACCACGGGGATGTTCAGGCGCATCGCGGCCATCAGCATGCCGGGGGTGATCTTGTCGCAGTTGGAGATACATACCAGCGCGTCGGCGCAGTGGGCGTTGACCATGTATTCCACCGAGTCGGCGATCAGCTCGCGGCTGGGCAGCGAATACAGCATCCCGTCGTGGCCCATGGCAATGCCATCGTCTACCGCGATGGTGTTGAACTCTTTCGCCACGCCGCCAACGGCCTCGATCTCGCGGGCCACCAGCTGGCCCAGATCTTTCAAATGCACGTGACCCGGCACAAACTGGGTGAACGAGTTGGCGATGGCAATGATCGGCTTTTCAAAGTCGCCGTCTTTCATGCCGGTGGCACGCCAAAGTGAACGGGCGCCCGCCATGTTGCGGCCGGCAGTGGAAGTTTTGGAGCGGTAAGCGGGCATGGTGAGGCTTCGACTGGAAGGGTTCAGGGAAGGAAAAAGCGTCTGCAATTATCGCCCACCCCGCAGCGGGTTATGCCTCGTGGGCTATAAGGCGGGGTGTCCGCCAGCCCAGCAACACGACACACCAGCGCCCACCCACCCGACAGAAGAGACCCACCATGGCCGAATCCAAAACCATCCCGATCCAGCCCATCAACCGCCGCAGCGCGAACATCACCCAGGGCAAGTCGCGCGCACCCAACCGGTCCATGTACTACGCCATGGGCTACGATGAAGGTGACTTTGTGAAGCCCATGGTCGGCGTGGCGAACGGTCACAGCACCATCACGCCGTGCAACTCGGGCCTGCAGAAACTGGCCGAGGCAGCCATTGCCGGCATTGAGGAAGCTGGCGGCAACGCCCAGGTGTTCGGCACCCCGACCATTTCAGATGGCATGGCCATGGGCACCGAGGGCATGAAGTACTCGCTGGTATCTCGCGAGGTGATTTCGGATTGCGTGGAAACGTGCGTGCAGGGCCAGTGGATGGACGGCGTGGTCGTCATTGGCGGGTGTGACAAGAACATGCCCGGTGGCTTGATGGGCATGCTGCGCGCCAACGTGCCGGCCATCTATGTGTACGGCGGCACCATCCTGCCGGGCAAGTACAAGGGCGAAGACCTCAACATCGTCAGCGTGTTCGAGGCCGTGGGCCAGAACGCCGCCGGCAACATGAGCGACGCCGACTTGCTGGAGATCGAGAAACGTGCCATCCCCGGCACCGGCTCCTGCGGCGGCATGTACACCGCCAACACCATGAGCTCGGCCTTCGAGGCCCTGGGCATCTCGCTGCCCTACTCCTCCACCATGGCCAACGTGCATGAAGAAAAGGTGGCGTCGGCCAAGGAGTCGGCCCGGGTGCTGATCGAAGCCATCCGCCAGGACATCAAGCCGCGCGACATCGTCACCCGCAAATCCATCGAGAACGCGGTGGCCGTGATCATGGCAACCGGCGGGTCGACCAACGCGGTGCTTCACTTCCTGGCCATTGCGCACTGCGCGGGCGTG
>JAUXXN010000546.1 GCA_030684755.1 Hydrogenophaga sp. | reverse complement strand
ACATTTCCAACTTCGAGCGCACCCAACTCAAAGATGCGTTCACGGTGGTGCAGTCGCTGCAAGGCGTGCTGGGCACGCGCTACAAGATGTGATGTCTCTCCCGCACACGCCGACCCTCAGTCGGCGTGGTGTGTCGTATCGCGTGTCGTGGTGGTCAGTACTTCAACCGAGCGTAGTAGGTCTTCTGAGCCGCCTCGCGCGCTTCACCCAGCGTGTGAATGCCTTTTTCGGCCAGCAAGGGAATCAGCTTCACAAACACCTCGGCGGTCACCATGGCATCGCCCATGGCGGTGTGACGGCCAATGATGGTGACGTTGAAGCGCTCGGCAATGGCCTCCAAGCGGTGAGAGTCTTGGTTGGGATGCACCACCGCCGAGAGCAGCAAGGTATCGAGCACCGGGTGGTCAAACACAGCGCCGGTTTGCTTCTCTTTCAGCTGCAAAAACCGCATGTCGAACGCGGCGTTGTGGGCCACCAGCACGGTGTCTTGTGCAAAGGCATGAAACGCGGGCAGCACCTGGTCGATGGTGGGCTGGCCCACCACCATCTCGGGCTGGATGCCGTGGATGGGAATGGACGCAGCCGGAATCGGGCGCTTGGGGTCCACCAGTTGTTCAAAACACTCTTGGCGCAGCAGCTTGTTGTTGACCACACGCGCGGCACCAATCTGGATGATTTCGTCGCCCTGCGATGGGTTCAAACCGGTGGTTTCTGTGTCGAACACGGTGTAGGTCAGTTCGCTCAGCAAGCGGTCATCCAAGTTACGGGTTTGTTCGGTGGTTTTGAACAGGTCGAAATCGTAATACTCGGGCCGACTTTCGTTCTTGACGAAGGCCGCTGCCTCCAGCTGTTCTTGCGGATTGGCCAATGGCAGCAAAAACCGAAAGAAGGCCTGGTGGCGAGAACGCTCACGCTCAAACCAAAACGCACCACCGTGGCGCTCCACCACATCGCGCACGGTCAGGCGCGTGGTTTCACTGCCAGCCTTCATGGCATCCATTTCCCAACTCATCACCGTTTCCGTGCTCATGGCCTGGCCGGACCAGATCAGATCCAGTTGGGCTTTGCCGGCGCTGCCCGTAGCAGGACTCAAGCGCAGCTGCACAAAACGCACCTCAAACTCATCGGCCAGGCGTCCCGCCAGATAGACCAGAGCCTGCAGCAGCGAAAAGCTCTCCACCTTGAGCCAGAGCGCACCATCCACATCAATGGAAGAAGCGGATAAACGGGTCACAGTTTCGATACGACGCAACGCAGCGTTCACCAAGTCGGCACCCAGCATGTCTTCCAGCGGCCAGCGGGTTTTCAAGCTGTCAGCAGAACCTGCTTCCAGGGCGCCAATGCGCTGGCTCAATGAACGTGTTTCCTCCCGAATCACGCCCAAGAAACGCTCGCGCATGGCGGGCTCCAGGTCGGGATAGTCCAGCATGTCAAGGGCCGCTTGCATGTTGGCCAGGGCCGAACGGCTGCCCTCGGTCAGGCTGTGCAGCACCTGGTCTTTGGCCGACTCGGCCTCGTAGTCGCGGGTGATGTTGTCGAGCATCAGCACAAAGCCGGTCAGCTCCATGCGATCGGCGGCGGCCTCAGCGCCTTGGGCCTGGGGCGAACGCACCGGCGCCATTTGCACCCGCAACAATTGTCCCGCCGCCGTGGTGGTGACGAACTGCGCAGATGGCTGCCCGGCCCCGCGCAACATACGCTGTTGAATATTTTCTAGCGCATGAGCCACCAATTTGCGGTCAAACACGCTGTATATGGAACGGCCAAGCCCAATCAGTTCGGCGCCGCCGGCCACACCAGGCGCTTGTGAGAGCGCACGAA
>JAUXXN010000545.1 GCA_030684755.1 Hydrogenophaga sp. | reverse complement strand
CCAGCCAATCGGCGTAAAGACTCAAGGCATGCACCGGCTGGCGCAGATCGTGGGCGGCCGATGCCAAAAAACGGTTTTTGGTGGCCACAGCCCGCAAGGAGGCACGGGTTTGCTGCGTCAATGAATCAATCAGCTCTTGGTTGAAAAACTGCAGCTCCAAGCTGGAGCGTTGAACCTGGTGCAAGCGCTCGCCCGCTGTGCGCAACAACCTCCAGAAAACCAGCAGCAACAAACCCAGCAACACGACATGCTCATAACCTGTGACGGGCACCATGCCCAGCAGCATGGGCACGACCATGCCCAGCAGCACCGAGACCACCAAAGCGTTGGTGTAGCTGCGAAATACAGGCAGGTAGGCGCTGAAAGCCGTGAGCGACAACAAACCATGCCCCAGCACCACCAGACCGCAAACCAACTGGGTCTGCATGCTGGCTTGCAAAAAAGTGAGCCCTGTAGAGGCGCCCCACAGCGCCCCCACCGCAGCCCAAGACCACCCGAACCGGCGGATGAAATCTTTGCGTGTGCTGCCTTCGGTGCTGTCGTAGCGCATCCGGTAGGTGACGATCATGCGGTAGCGGTACAACAGCAAAGCCAGCAGCAACAGGGTCCACACGGCCAACGCCAGCGTGTTCACCTCGCCGACCATCAGGTAAAGCATGATGGGCAATGCCAGCGTCGCAGAGAACAACGAAGACATGGCACTGTCCATCAGCACGTCAATCAGCTTCGAATCCACCCATTGGCGTCGAACCTCGGGGGAGGCTGGTACATGCTGATGGGTGGCAGGTTGGGTGTCGACAAGCATGTTGAAGTATCAAAACACAAGCATTCGGAAAATTCTGGCCGCCCGGCTCTGGTAAACTATGCGGCTTGTGACCAGAATTACACCCCGGAGAGGTGGCAGAGTGGTCGAATGTACCTGACTCGAAATCAGGCGTGGTAGCAATATCACCGAGGGTTCGAATCCCTCCCTCTCCGCCAGATTGTTAAAAAAAGCGCCTTTTGAGGCGCTTTTTTTATTTTTACACGCTCCTATGCACCCATGACTTTTGATGCTGGTCGGCAACCAAGTGCCGATGGATCGTGTGCACAATCCAACGCTTAACCCAACGGTGCCTTGCCTGGACCACAGCCAGCACATCGCACCTCTATCGATCAAAGCGCGGTGCATGCAGCATGCGCCTGGGAACACCTTCAATACGCCGCCAAGGCGTGGCGCACCAGCAGGGCCGAAAGCACCCACATCGTCACACCAATGCATCCGTCGAGCACCTGCCAGGCGCGTGGGCGGGCAAACCAGGGGGCCAGCCAACGGGCGCCAAAACCCAGCAAGCTGAACCACGCCATGCTGGCCGTGCTGGCACCGGCCACAAACCAAGCTTGTAGCGCGCTGGGCTGTTGCGCGCCGATGCTACCCACCAGCAACACCGTGTCAAGGTACACATGCGGGTTGAGCAGGGTAAACGCGGCGGCTTGTGCTAAAGCTGCTGCCCGGGGCAGTGCTGCACCTGCGGGCACGGCTTGCAGGCTGTTGGCTTGCCGAACCCGCTTAAGCGCCTGCCAGCCATACCAGGCCAAGAAAGCTGCGCCGGCCAAAGCCAACACTTGCGCCAGTTGTGGCCGCTCGCCCAAGGCTTGCGCCATGCCCCAAACGCCGGCAGCGATCAACACTGCGTCGGCCACGGCACAGAACAGCACCACGCTGCCCACGTGTTCGCGGCGCAGCCCTTGCCGCAAAACAAAGGCGTTTTGAGCGCCAATGGCCACGATCAGCCCAAAACTGAGCGCTAGGCCTTGCAGAAAAACCGCCCCTGCTGCGGTGTTGTATACGAAGGCCATGCCTAGCAAGACAAAACAAAGCAAAACGACGCCATGGCAATTTTTCGCAAGTCTTGCTGTTGATGGCGGGCACCGTGCTGTGCAAGCGGTGGTGTTAAGCCCACATCAAAAGGAATAATGTTGGACTTGGACCGGGCATGGCACCCCCGCGCAGAGTTGACATCAGGCCGGTGTCAGGCGCTCCAGGCCACCCATGTAGGGCCGCAGCGCTTCGGGCACGGTGATGCTGCCGTCGTCGTTTTGGTGGTTTTCCAACACCGCCACCAGCGCCCGGCCCACGGCCAAGCCGGAGCCGTTGAGTGTGTGCACCAGTTCGTTTTTGCCTTGGGCATTTTTGAAGCGTGCCTGCAGACGGCGGGCCTGAAAGGCTTCGCAGTTGGACACCGAGCTGATTTCGCGGTATGTGCCTTGGGCGGGCACCCACACTTCCAGATCGTAGGTTTTGCTGGCGCCAAAACCCATGTCGCCGGTGCACAGGCTCATCACCCGGTAGGGCAGGCCGAGTTTTTGCAACACCGCTTCGGCGTGACCCGTCATGGCTTCGAGCGCTGCGTAGCTGGTGTCCGGGTGCACGATTTGCACCATTTCCACCTTGTCGAGCTGGTGCTGGCGGATCATGCCGCGTGTGTCGCGCCCGGCGCTGCCGGCTTCTGAGCGAAAGCACGGGGTGTGCGCGGTCATTTTGATGGGCAGGTCGGACTCGGCCAACACCGTGTCGCGCACCACGTTGGTCAGGGTGACTTCGGACGTGGGAATCAAATACAGCGCCTGGGTGTCGGGCACGGCTTCGCCGTCTTGTCCGCCTTTTTTAACGGCGAACAGATCGGCTTCAAATTTGGGCAGTTGGCCGGTGCCGCGCAGGGTTTCGGCGTTGACGATGTAGGGCGTG
>JAUXXN010000535.1 GCA_030684755.1 Hydrogenophaga sp. | reverse complement strand
AACGCCCTGCGCGCTCCATAAGCTTGGGGGCTGCCACAGGCTTCGTTTCAGTCCTTCGCGCCCGCATCCTTCTTTTTTCGGTCATCGTCCTTGGCGCTGTCAGGCAACTCGCCATTTTTTCGGCCCGAAAACATGGTCCACCACACAATGAACACCAGCAACACCAGTGCGCCCAGCGCTTCAAGCAACAACAAAGTCATGGATCGTGTCGGGTTTAAGGTCAAACAAAACAAAAGAACGGCGCCGCAAACGCTGCCATACCTGCCCCACTGGCACTTCGTGGGCTTCTTGGGCTTCTTTAGCTTCTTACGCCTCTTGGGCGGGCGGGGGCTTCGGTGGGCATTGGCGGCACTCATTGTAGGAACCCTTGGCGCCTGCGCCACCGGCCCCAGCCCATACCCACCCGAAACCGAACCCACTCCAGCCACAACCCCGAGCGTGCCCACGCCCACCGCCAGCCCCGAAGAGCCCCTGCCACCCGCCATCCAGCGCGGCAAAAGCCGCTGGACCCCCGTGCGCTGGAGCGACCTGCCCGGCTGGGGCCAAGACAACCTGCACGAAGTCTGGAACGCCTGGGTGCGCGGCTGCCAGCGCCCCGCGCCCGGCCAAGCCGCCCTGTGCGCCGAACTGCGCCAACTCGCCATTGCCACCCCCGCCGAACAACACGCCTGGGTCACCAGCCGCTTCCAGCCCTACCGCGTCACCGAGCCCGACGGCACCCCGCCCACCGGCCTGCTCACCGGCTACTACGAACCCATCATGTCCGCCAGCCGCGTGGCCAGCGCCACCCACCGCACCCCACTCTACGCACCACCGGCGGGCCTTCGCGCCGGTCAGCCCTGGTTCAGCCGCCAAGACATCGACACCCTGCCCGCCGCCCAAGCCGCCCTGCAAGGCCGCGCCATTGCCTGGCTGGCCGACCCCATCGACGCCCTTATTTTGCAAATTCAAGGCTCCGGCCGCCTCAACATCACCGAAGCCAACGGCAGCCAGCGCCAAGTGCGCCTGGCCTTTGCCGCCCACAACGGCCAGCCCTACAAAAGCGTGGGCCGTTGGCTGCTCGACCAGCGCGCCATCCGCGAAGCCTCTTGGGACGCCATCAAAGCCTGGGCCGCGCAAAACCCCCAGCGCGTAAACGACATGCTCTGGAGCAACCCCCGCACCGTGTTCTTTCGCGAAGAAGCCCTCAGCGAATTCGACGCCCGCTTTGGCCCGCGCGGCGCCCAAGGCGTGCCGCTCACCCCCGGGCGCTCCATTGCGGTTGACCCCCAAAGCATTCCCTACGGCACCCCCGTCTGGCTCGCCACCCAAGGCCCCACGCTCAACCTGCAACAACTCGTTATGGCGCAAGACACCGGCGGCGCCATTGTGGGCGCCGTTCGCGCCGACCTTTTCACCGGCTGGGGCAGTTGGGCCGACCCCGCCTACACCGTCGCCGCAGCCCTCAAACAACCCCTGCAGTTGTGGGCCCTTTGGCCGCGCTGAGCCCCGCGTGTGGCTAAACAGCAACTAACTTCCATCAAGTTTGACCAAACCGGGCGTGAATCGCACAACGGTCAACCCGTTACACGCAAGTTTGCGTACAGTAATAAAGCGTCTATCGGTTTGACCGATTCACAACCACCTCTGGGCTCAAACCCTTCTTTTGATGTGTGCCATGTCTTACTTTTTAAAGGACGGAAAATGAAAAAATCTCTCATCGCCATCGCTGTACTCGCCGCAGCTGGTGCAGCCTCTGCCCAGTCTTCCCTCAACCTGTACGGCGTGGCCGACGTCTGGATCGGCAAAGCCAAGGGCGCTGATGCACAGCTGGGCAGCGGCGGTTTGGCCGGCAGCCGTGTGGGCTTCAAAGGCACCGAAGACCTGGGTGGCGGCTTGAAAGCCCACTTCACCTTGGAGCAAGGTGTGGATCTGGACACAGGCTCTGCCGCAGCTGCTGGCTTGGCCTTCAGCCGCCAAGCCCATGTTGGTTTCAGCGGTGGCTTCGGCTCCGTCAAGCTGGGCCGCAGCTTCACCGCCCTTGACGACATCAACGGCGCCGCCAACAGCGGATTTGACTCTGCACTGTCCGCAACCAACAACGTTTGGGTTGCGTACACCGCCAGCGTTAATGACCAAATCTATTACGCTACTCCCGAAATGGGTGGTCTGAGCGGTGCAGTTGGCTTCAACCTCAGCGGCGATGCCACCGACATCACCAGCATGCACGTGAAGTACAGCAACGGCCCGATCTACGTGGGCGCTGCTTTGCAGAGCGACAAATCCACCACAGCTGGCACAAACATCCAGCACATGTTGCTCAACGGCACCTACGACCTGGGCATGGCCACCATCAAGGCAGCCTACAGAACCGTTAAGAACCCTGTTGGCGGTGCTTTCACCAACCCCAAAGCCACCGAATACACCTTCGGACTGGACTACCCCGTCAACAGCAACCTGACCCTGTCGGTGGGCTACGCCAACTCTAAAATCAAAGCCACCAGCGGCGTCCTGAGCGGAACGACACGTGACTCCGTCGGTTATGACTTCGCTGCAGGTTACAGCTTGTCCAAGCGCACCACGGTTTACGGCGGCTTCAACAGCACCAAAACCAACGGCGTGAAAGACAGTTTCGTTGCCGCCGGTGTGAACCACGCTTTCTGATCCACTTCATTCAGTGAGCAGTTGCAAGCCCGAGTAAGGCTTGCAACCCTAAAAAAAATGGCCTCAATGAGGCCATTTTTTTTAGGGTTCGTTCAGAGTCTGATCAAAATAAGACTGCACAAGAGCAGGCTTTT